>NZ_JACJOQ010000666.1:0-17404 GCF_014695635.1 Coleofasciculus sp. FACHB-712
CGTCTATCTGCATTAAAGAAATACAGTCTATTCAACCCAATGGCCCTTATTTTATCGGAGGTCATTGTTTTGGCGGTACGATCGCTTTCGAGATAGCCCAACAGCTTAAGGCTCAAGGCGAGGAAGTGTCAATGCTAGCCTTGGTCGATGCTTACGCACCTAAAACAATGCCCAATAATAACCTATTTTTAGGACTTAGGGCGTTGTACTACCATTTAGATTTTTTAATTTACAAAACCTTCTATTATCATGCTGATAAACTGAAGCAGGCCAATTTAATTGGTCAATTAACTTACTTGACGGATTGGGTGCAAAAAAAGGTAGAGTCAAAACTGACTAAATCCAAATCTTCAACGACTAAAAAACGTAACAATAGCCAACCTCAGCCAATTCATCAAAATTCAGCGAACCCCCAAAATACTGATAAATTTATCCCCTACGAAGTACGCTATTTACAAGCTGAAAAGATGAATCGAGAAGCTAAGGCTAAATATAGCCCTCAAGTTTACCCAGGCTGCCTGCTTCTTTTCAGAGCAAAAAAGCAAAAATTAGAATGGTATTTTGGTGAAAAGTTAGGTTGGGAAGACCTGGCTGCGGCAGGTGTTGAAATTCATGAGATACCTGGAATCTTTGGTAATTTATTTAATGCAGCATCGATGCCATTTCTAGTTCAAGAAGTGAAAAGTGCCTTAGATAAAGCACAGAACGCAAAAGTAGAAAAATCAGTAAAAAAATAAAATGAAAATTGTTCAAATAGTACCCCGACTCCCCCCTTATACAGATGGAGTGGGGGATTATTCAATCAGACTAGCCAGCCAACTATTAAAAGGTCATGGAATCGTCACTCAGTTTTTGGTTTTCCAACCAGATATCGAGATAGAACCCATCATTGAAGGATTTGCCGCCACTGTTATACCTGCCCATACTCCAAAAGCGCTGTTATCAGTATTACCCGGAAATATAGAGGGAATAATTTTACATTACAGTAACTATCCTTATATACAGGGAAAAATTGATGCTCCCTTTTGGCTACCAACAGCTTTGGCAACGGCAGTAAGGCAGCGTAATATTAAATTAATTGTCATGTTTCATGAATTACCATTTTTTAAATTTAAAAAGCTAAATTTTTTAAACCCGATTCAGAGTCTTGTGTCTCGTCGCCTTGTTAAAGTTGCGACTACAGTTTTAACAGATAGCGCTCGATTTCAAGCGATTCTTTCTCGATGGTTAAAGCAACCTGTTACCTGTATCCCTGATTTTTCAACGATTGGCGAACCCGACGAGCGGATTCCACCTTTAAGCGATCGCAGTCGTAGAATCATTGTCTTTGGTGGGAGCGATCGCTCCCGCGTTTACCAAAATCACCTGAAAGCGCTCCTTTATAGTTGCCATGCTTTAGGTATCGAAGAAATTTGCGATATTGGTAAATCTCTCAATTTACAACCCTCTAACTTTCCGGGGGTACGTTTAGTGCAGATGGGTTTTCAGCCTGCTGAAGCCGTCAGACAATTGTTGTTAAATTCTTTAGCAGGTTTTATAGACTATAGCCGTTTCCCTGGAGATTTGGGTAAATCGAGCGTTTTTGCTGCTTTTTGCGCTCATGGATTAGTTCCAATTTGTTCTTGCTATAACCCTTCAGAAGCCGATGGTTTAGAAATGCACAAGCATTATTTAGTACCCAATCCCTCTTTAAAAAATTTGTCTTTAACACAGCTTCAAACTGTGGTGAATAATTCATCTACCTGGTATGAAAATCATAATATTGTACAAAACACTAAAGTATTTGCATCTTACCTAAGCAAATAAACCTATTCTATAAAATTCATGGAAAAAGTTATACCTCTATCAAAACCATCAATCACACAATTAGAAATTGACTATGTTAATAATGCTATAAAATCGGGTTGGATATCCTCTCAAGGCGGCTATATTAACGAATTTGAGGCAAGCTTTGCTGAATACTGTGGCACGAAATACGCCTTAACAACTTCCAGCGGTACTACAGCAATCCATCTTGCCCTTGCAAGTTATGGAATTAAAGCAGGAGATGAAGTTATTATCCCGGATTTAACATTTATTGCAACTGCTAATGCTGTGGCTTATACAGGTGCTAAAGTTGTATCGATTGATATAGAAGAAGACACCCTCTGTATTGACCCAATTCAAATTGAAAAATCAATAACAGAAAAGACTAAAGCTATAATTCCAGTTCATCTTTATGGACATCCTGCGAATACGATTGAGATCAATCGACTGGCTAAAAAATATAATCTATTAGTGCTAGAGGATGCGGCTGAAGCTCATGGAGCTGAAATAGCAGGACAAAAAACAGGCTCTTTAGCTGATTGCGGCATCTTTAGTTTTTATGGTAACAAAATTGTGAGTTGTGGAGAAGGAGGAATGATAACCACAAATGATGAAGCATTCTATCATAGAGCAAAGTATTTGCGAGACCAGGCAATGAGTACCGTAAAAAGATACTGGCATGACGAGATTGGTTTTAACTATCGTATGACCAATCTACAAGCAGCTTTAGGTCTGGCTCAACTTCACAGAATAGATGAATTAATTGAGAGTAAAATTAAT
Organism: Coleofasciculus sp. FACHB-712; assembly: GCF_014695635.1. Lineage (NCBI taxonomy): Bacteria > Bacillati > Cyanobacteriota > Cyanophyceae > Coleofasciculales > Coleofasciculaceae > Coleofasciculus > Coleofasciculus sp. FACHB-712. The sequence goes on from NZ_JACJOQ010000666.1 coordinate 2,587, forward strand.
ATCTTTAAACTCTACAAAGATTACTTGTCAGATATTCCAGGTATAAAGCTAAATTTTACTGCTAATTATGCCCGCAATGTTTACTGGCTTGTCTGCCTTGAAATAAAGGAATACACAGAAGCAGAACGAAATACTCTCCTGAAAGCTTTAGAACTGAAGGGAATAGAGACTAGACCTTACTTTTACCCGGTTTCAGATATGCCAATGTATCAGCAAACCCAAAATGTAACGCCTGTTGCTCATAAAGTTTATCAACGCGGCATCAATTTACCTTCTTATTTTGGTCTTACACCAGAAGAGATACAGTATGTTTGCACCTGCTTGCGATCGCACTTAGAATTAAAAGTCTTAACTTAGTATGATTTGATTGTGTTGATACAAGTTAATTCAGATTAATTTCAAAAAATCAGTATTCAAATTTAAAATTACTACTAATATAAAAAATGTTAGAAAAACCACAGTTATTCCAGCCAAGTGATTGCGCGGAGCGCAGTGCCAAAGGCGATCGCAATGCCATCGCTATTATCGGAATGTCGGGTCGCTTCCCAGGAGCCAAAAATATTGATGAATTCTGGGAAAATCTTAAAAATGGGGTGGAATCTGTTTCCCATTTCACCGAGGAGGAACTCCTCGACGCAGGAGTAGACCCAACATTTTTGAGCGAACCCAATTACGTCAAAGCCAACGCCTTTGTAGAAGATATTGACCTGTTTGACGCAGCTTTCTTTGGGATGAGCGATCGCGAAGCCACCCTAACAGACCCGCAACAGCGACTAATTCTAGAACACGCTTGGGAAGCCATCGAAAGTGCTGGTTATGCGCCAGAATCTTATCCAGGTGCGATTGGCGTTTACGCAGGTGCAGGTTTAAGCAGTTACTTGTTAAACAACATTTATCCCCACCTTAACCCTTCAGAAATTCAGCAATTTACCCAGCTTTGGCATATTAGATTACCAAACGCCCACGATAGTTTACCAACGCGGGTGGCTTACAAACTCAACTTAAAAGGGCCAGCAATTAACGTTCAAACTGCCTGTTCGACTTCCTTGGTCGCGGTTCACCTAGCTTGCCAAAGTTTGCTCAATAACGAATGCGATATGGCGCTAGCGGGTGGAGTGAATGTCCGAGTTCATCAAAAAATTGGTTATGTTTATCGACCGGGGATGATATTTTCTCCCGACGGTCATTGTCGTGCTTTTGATGCTAAAGCAGAGGGAACTTTTTATGGTGATGGAGTGGGAATTGTCCTTTTAAAGCGACTCAGTGAAGCACTTGCCGATGGAGATTGCATTCATGCTGTAATCAAAGCTTCAGCAATTAATAATGATGGTTCTGTGAAAGAAAGCTTTACAGCACCTAGTATTGACGGTCAAGCCGCAGCGATTTCCAAGGCTCAGGAATTAGCCGGAGTTGACCCCGAAACCATTACTTATGTTGAAGCACACGGTACGGGAACGGCACTGGGAGATCCGCTCGAAATTGCCGGATTAACTAAAGTTTTTGCAGCCAAAACACAAAAAAAACAATACTGTGCGATTGGTTCGGTCAAGACCAATATCGGACATCTGATTTTTGCCAGCGGTGTAGCGGGACTTATTAAAGCTGTGCTGACTCTTAAACACAAATTAATCCCGCCCAGTCTCCACTTTGAACAGCCCAATCCCAGTATTGACTTTGCCAATAGCCCTTTTTATGTCAATACCCAGTTGTCTGAATGGAAAACTAACGGCACTCCCCGCCGTGCGGCGGTTAATTCTTTTGGAGTTGGCGGTACGAACGCTCATATCATTTTAGAAGAAGCACCTACTAATTCTAAATTTCCGTTAGCAACAATAGAGCGCTCCTCCCATCTTTTGGCTCTCTCTGCTAAATCTGAAAGTGCGCTGCGAGAATTAGCACAACATTATCAGGAACTTTTAATCAAAGAGCCAACAGAAGACCTAGCTAATATCTGTTTTTCAGCTAATAGCGGACGCACTCACTTTAGCCATCGTTTAGCGGTAGTTACTGAATCAATTGTGCAGTTACAAGAACAGCTAGGGGCTTTTGTAAAAGGGGAAGAAACTAGCGGACTGACACACGCACAAGTACACGGTAAATCTCCCAAAATTGCATTTTTATTCACAGGTCAGGGTTCCCAATATATCAACATGGGACGGCAACTCTACGAAACCCAACCTACTTTCCGTCAGACCCTTGACCGTTGCGATAAAATTTTGCGACCTTCTTTGGATGTATCCTTGCTTTCTATTCTGTATCCAGAATCGGATAGTAACCCATCTAAAATCGACGAAACTGCTTACACTCAACCCGCCTTATTTGCTTTGGAATATGCCTTAGCTGAATTATGGAAATCTTGGGGCATTATTCCCGATGCAGTAATGGGTCATAGCGTAGGTGAATATGTTGCTGCTTGCGTTGCCGGAGTATTCAGCTTAGACGATGCCTTAAAGCTCATAGCCGCACGGGGACGACTGATGCAGGCTCTACCTCCGAATGGCAAAATGTTAGCAGTTCTAGCGACAGAGGCACAAGTATTAGCGGCAATTGAACCTTATAAAGCCGAAGTAGCGATCGCTGCTATTAATGGCCCACAAAGTATTGTAATTTCCGGTTACAACCAAGCCATAGAAACTATCTGTGCCACTTTAGAGACTCAAGGATTAAAAACAAAATATTTACAAGTTTCTCACGCCTTTCACTCCCCCTTGATGGAACCGATGCTAGCGGATTTTGAGCAACTTGCCAAACAAGTGACTTACTCCGAACCGCAAATTGCTTTAATTTCTAACGTCACGGGAACCCAGGCGACTGCTGAAATCGCCACGCCGGAATATTGGTGTTGTCATATCCGCAAACCCGTAAAATTTGCAACAAGTATGGAAACACTTCATCAACAAGGCTATGAAATATTCCTCGAATTAGGACCAAAACCAATTCTGTTAGGAATGGGTCGCCAATGTATCCCAAATTTTGATGCAGATTCTCCTTGTCTCTGGCTTAAGAGCTTACAGCAGGAGCAACAAGATTGGCAGCAAATATTGCAAAGTATAGGCGAATTATACGGGCGTGGAATTAAAGTAGATTGGTTGGGTTTTGACCGGGATTATGTACGTCGTAAAGTCGCGTTACCAACCTATCCCTGGCAGAAAAAACGCTTTTGGATGGAACCTCCTCATAAAGAAGAAAAAGAGGCAACTGCAACTTCTCAACCTTCTCTAGACAATCAATACCATCTTCTACTCGGTCAACGTCTGCGATTGCCATTTTCTCAAGAAATCCGCTTTGAGTCTCGATTTAGCCCCAACTCACCTTTCTATGCCAAGGATCACAAAATTTATGGGGCAGTAGTAGTTGCTGCCGCATCTCATATTTCAATGGTTTGTTCGGCGGTTAAGGAAGCTTTTAGCGCAGAATCTTGCGAGATTAAAGACTTATATATTCCAAATCCTTTGCTTTTATCTGAAGAAGGTAGCCAGCTCGTTCAATTGGTACTGAATTCTCAATTTGAAGAAACTACTTTCCAATTAGCGAGCCTCAAAAAAGGAGCCGATCAAAACGATGCTAATTCCTGGAGTCTACACGCAACTGGAAAAGTATGCTACTCCCAATCAATGACAGTGACAGCTTCTGAATCAGTGAATTGGCAAGAAATTCGGCAGCGGTGTCAACAGGAGATTTCTGGCTCGGAATTTTACGCAAACTCTATCGAAATGGGTTACAACTGGGCAGCTTCATTTCAATGGATAGAAACAATTTGGCTGGGAAAGGAAGATGCTTTAGCAAAGATGCAAATTCCTCAGTTGCCAGATGATATTTTGAGCGGATACCAGTTTTATCCGGGTTTAATTGATTCTTGTTTTCAAACTCTAGCGATTTTATGGTTTAAAGAACTAGAAAACAGCGATTATATTTATATTCCCTTTCACATCGAGCGCTTCAAGTTTTACAAGCGTCCCAGTCGGTTTACTCATCTATGGTGTCATGCTAAAAAGCGAAATGATGCCTCGCCAGACGGAAGCACCCTTGGAGATTTAATTCTATTTGATGAAAATGGAGAAGTCATTGCCGAAGTAATCGGTCGGCAGTCTCGGAGAACGAATCGTCAAGTGTTGTTACGTCGTCTCCGAAAGAAGGATACCAGCGATTGGCTGTATGAGTTTGTATGGAAAACACAACCACGCGATCTGGAAAACTTCTCTCCGAACCTTTCTCCTTCAAGGAGACAGGCTTTAAATTCTCCTCCTTCCCTTGTAGCAAGTGGCGTTGGGGGGCTAGGTTCGCTTTATCCGAACAATATTGAGACACCAGGCAATTGGCTGATTTTTACCGATACAAACGGAATTGGATTAAAGTTATCGCAACAACTCGAAGAATTGGGTGCGAATTGCATTCTGGTGTCTCCAGGGAGTGGTTACGAAAAAGTTGGAGATGAAAAGTATCGCATCAATCCATTCAAACTAGAAGACTTCCAACATTTGTTACAGGATATCGCTCTTGAGAATCAATCTCCTTGTCGAGGAATCGTTCATTTATGGAGTTTGGAAAAGACAGACATCAACTCTGTAACTGCTTTACAAGATAACCAAGTCGTGAATTGTGGTAGCGTGCTGCATCTCGTTCAGAGTTTAACTCAAACGGGATGGTCAACGGTTCCTCGCTTGTGGTTAGTCACTCAAGAAACTCAACCCGTACAACCTGCATCCGTTCCTTTGCAAGTACAACAAGCACCCTTATGGGGATTAGGGCGCGTCATTGCAATGGAGCATCCGGAATTGCACTGCACTTGTCTTGACTTACCGCTTGCAGAAGGTGAAATCGATATTCTGCTGAATGAAACGCTTTTCCCAGATTCAGAAAATCAGATTACTTATCGTCAGGGAGTCCGTCACGTTGCCAGATTGATACGACGTTCTCAGAAAGTCGAAGCTGTTAGTAAATCTCAAGAACCCGTACAACTGAAAACATCTAACTACGGCAGTTTAGAAAATCTTACCTTAATGCCAATGCAGCGGCGATCGCCAGCAGCGGGAGAGGTGGAAATTCAAGTCTGCGCCACAGGACTGAATTTTCGAGACGTGCTGAATGCGTTAGGAATGCTCAAAGAATATTACGCACAGCATTTGGGTATTACTTCTGCCAGCGAGATGAGCTTTGGATTTGAATGTGCGGGAAAGATAGTTGCTGTGGGAGAAGGGGTGAAAAACTATCGCGTTGGCGATGAAGTGATGGCGGTGATGCAGGTGCATAATGCGATCGCAAGTTTTGTCACGATTCCGGCTCAATTTATCGTTCCAAAACCAGATAATTTAACTTTTGCAGAAGCCGCAACCATTCCCCTTGCTTTTTTAACGGCTTACTATGGGTTGCATCATCTAGCGAAAATCAGATCGGGCGATCGCATTTTGATTCACGCCGCCGCTGGAGGTGTCGGTCAAGCAGCAGTTCAATTAGCTCAAAAAGCTGGGGCGGAAGTTTTTGCAACCGCGAGTCCGAGTAAGTGGGAATTCCTCAAAGCAATGGGAGTCAAATACGTGATGAACTCCCGCAGTTTAGATTTTGTCGATGAGATAAAGAGTCTCACAAACGGACAGGGTGTGGATGTTATTCTCAACAGTTTAAACGGCGAATTTATTGCCAAAAATTTTGAGGTTTTGGGTCAAAACGGTCGGTTTATCGAAATTGGCAAAATTGGCATCTGGGATGAACAACAGGTGTGCGAAGTGAGACCGGATGTTTCCTATTTTCCCTTCGATTTAGGTGAAATCAGGCGACAAACTCCAGAATTAGTCCCATCCATGTTTGAGGAACTCGCGCAACAGTTCAAGCAAGGCGATTTGCAATCCTTACCTCACAAAGTATTTCCCATATCCGATGTTGTCAGTGCGTTCCGATACATGGCTGGAGCCAAGCATATTGGCAAAATCGTCATTTCAATGCCAGAAATAACTGCCGATTCCAAGCCTATTCCGATTCGAGAAAATGGCACTTATCTAATTACTGGCGGGTTGGGAGCGCTGGGAATTCAGGTCGCTCAATGGATGGTAGAACAAGGTGCAAAACACTTAGTTTTAATAGGTCGTCGCGATGCAAATGATAGGGTACAAGCAGCAATTTCTCAACTAAAAGAAACAGGAGCGAACGTTAAAGTTGTTAAGGCAGATGTTGCCAATACTTCAGAAATAGCCCTTGTGTTGGAGGAAATTCAAGCCAGTGCAGAGCCTCTGCGCGGTATCTTTCACGCGGCTGGAGTTCTAGATGATGGCGCATTGCTACAGCAAAATTGGGAGCGTTTCACGAGTGTCATGGCTCCAAAAGTAGCAGGAACTTGGAATCTGCATACCCTCACTCAAAACTTGCCTTTAGACTTCTTTATTTGTTTTTCCTCGGTAACAGCATTAATTGGAACGCGGGGTCAAGGCAACTATGCTGCTGCTAATGCTTTTATGGATGCCCTAGTTCATTATCGCCGTCAAATGGGGATGCCGGGATTAAGCATAAATTGGGGGTCTTGGGCAGATGCTGGCATGGCAGCTACCTTGGACGATCGCATCCAAAGCCGCAGAGAAGCGCGGGGAATCGGCGCGATGTCTCCAGAGTTGGGATTGCAAATTTTGGGCGAGTTACTCACCCAAAGTGCCGTGCAAGTTGGCGTGTTTTCTTATGATTGGTCGAAGTTTTTACAGCGATTTCCCAACGATGCTAATCCTGTTTTATTCTCAGAATTAGTTCGCCAAGCACCGTCGCAAGGGAAAACCGCTTCTCAGCCTGCGCCTAAACTGGACATTCGTCGTCAATTGCAAGAAGCAACCGATCGCGATCGCCTCCCTCTTCTATTAACGTTCGCGCAAGAACAAGTGGCAAAAGTTCTGGGGTTAAAGCCATCCCAACTCGACGTACAGCGCGGTTTAACTGAGATGGGGCTTGATTCTCTGACAGCAATCGAACTGAGAAGTTTGATGAAAACTCACTTGGGATTAGACGTTCCTATCGTGAAATTTATGGAAGGGATCGATGTTGCGAGTTTAGCAACGTATTTAAGCGATCGCCTAATAGAAATAGATACCCCCTCCTCTGCTACTTCTAGAGTTACACCAGTCCAAATCAATCTAAACAACGGCATCAACTCTGAAAATGCGGCGCAGTTATTGAATCAGTTAGCTCATCTGAGCGATGAAGAAGTAGACACTTTACTAAATTCTATAGATTCTAAAGAATAGGAGCAGTTATGAGTAATTTACCTGAAAATCAAAGAAATTTATCGCCTCAAGAAAAACGCGCCCTTTTAGCACAACTATTGCAAGAAAAGGCTAGCAAAGCGAAATCCCAGTACCCCCTCTCTTACGGTCAGCAAATTCTGTGGTTGTTGTACCAGAATGCCCCGGAAAGCCCTGCTTACAACGTTGCCTTTACCGCACGCATCAGAGGTAATGTCGATATTTCTGCCTTGCGAAAGGCGTTCCAAATGCTGAGCGATCGCCATCCTTCGCTGCGGACTACTTTTGCGCTCCAAAACAACGAACCCGTCCAAGAAGTTCATGGGTATCAAGAAGTTTGCTTCGAGCAAATAGACGCAGCAACCTGGAGCGCAGATGAGTTAGATCGGCAAGTATTTAAAGCCTATCAGCGTCCTTTTAATTTAGAACGAGAATCCGTCATGCGGGTTAATTTATTTACTCGTTCTATAGAGGAACATATCCTGTTGCTAACCATCCACCACATTGCGTGCGATGGATGGTCAATTTGGCTAATTCTTGACGAGTTGCGCGTACTTTATTCAGCGGCAAAAAATGGAATCAGTGCATCTCTACCACCGCTGACTTTAACGTATGGAGATTACGTTCGCTGGCAAAACGAAATGCTGGCAGGTGCAGATGGGGAAAGACTCTGGGCTTACTGGCAGAAACAACTAGCGGGTGAGTTACCAATGCTCAATCTACCAACAGATCGTCCGCGTCCGCCCGTGCAAACTTTTAATGGCGCATCTCATCCCTTTCGGCTAACGCAGGAACTCACCCAGCAACTTCTGCAATTGTCCCAAGCGGAAGGAACAACCCTTTACATGACTCTATTGGCAGCTTTTCAGGTATTGCTGCATCGCTATACGGGTCAAGAAGATATTCTCGTGGGATCTCCCATGACAGGCAGGACTCAAAGTGAATTTGCACCCATTGTGGGCTACTTTATGAACTTGCTTGTCTTGCGAGGGAACCTTTCTGGAAATCCCCCATTTCAAGCCTTTCTCAGTCAAGTACGTCAAACGGCGTTAGGCGCGATCGCTCATCAAGATTATCCCTTTCCCTTATTAGTCAAGCAATTGCAACCAAACCACGATCCCAGTCGATCGCCGCTTTTTCAAGTTTCATTTATTTTACAAAAGCCTCAACAATTAACAGAAAATATAGAGTTAGTCACAGGTATTGAAACAGGCGTTGTAATTAATTGGGATGAGCTTCAATTAAAGCCTTTTAAGATGCCTCGGCAAGAAGGCGCGTTTGATGTGACCTTAGAAATGGTAGTTGGCAAAGAAACTTTATTTGGCGAGTTTAAATACAATACCGATTTATTTAATGCTTCAACTATAGAGAGGATGCAAAATCATTTCCAAACTTTGTTGGAAGGCATCGTCGCCAATCCAGAACAGCAACTTTCAGAATTACCGCTTCTGACTAAACTTGAGCGGCAGCAAGTACTAGGAAACTTGAATGCAGCAACATCTCCAGTAGAAGGAAAAGAGTTTAACAATTTTCGCGATCGCTCGAATTTAACGGCTAATCAATTCCTTGTTTGGTTAGGGCAACAATTGTATCCAGAAGCCCTAGTTTATAACAATGCGTGCAGTGCCATCATCCCAACCCAGATTTCACCCGAACACTTCCAAGCAGCGTTTCAGGCACTTGTGAATGCTAGCGATGCTTTAAGGACAATAATTGAAGAAATTGATGGCGTACCACAACAACGGGTGATAGCCAATTTTCCTTACATTGTGGAATATTTAGATTGTTCCGAAGTTTCCGAGCCGAATGAACTGCAAAACTGGATCGAAAGGCGATCGCAAATGCCGTTTGATTTTCAAAAGCGTTTGTTTGACATGGTACTCATAAAGTTATCTGAACAAAAATATGTTTGGTATTTAAAATTCCATCAGATTATCGTCGATGGGTATGCTTTTGGATTAATCTGTGAGTATATGTCTAGTCTTTACGAGTGCGCTCTAAACAATAAATTACAAGAACCGTTTCCCATTCCTCAATTCCAAGATTACATAAATTACGATAAAGAATATCAAGAATCTTCCCGATATTTGAAAGCTAAAGCCTATTGGGAGCAAAAGCTGGCAGAACCAATTGAGCCGATCGCATTCTACGGGCAACGCCGTTTGAAGCAAACCACACTTGTAGAACGAGTTGCCTGCGATCTGGGTGGCGCTCGCACCCAAAAACTTAAAGCGATCGCCGCTTATGAAACGATAACTGGAAGTACAAACAACGCATCTTTATTTAATATATTCTTAGGAATTTTAGCAACTTATCTTTATCGTACCAGTGGTAACAGACAGATTGCAATTGGAATGCCGTTGCACAATCGACGATCCAAAAGTTTTAAGAAAACAATTGGCTCTTTTGCCCAGGAAGTACCTCTACGAATTGAGATCGAAGCCAATGATACTGTCCTATCCTTAATTAATCGAATTTCTATTACAACATCCGAAGCGATTAAATACGGTCAATATGTACTTGAAAATTCTATCCGGAATCCAATTTACGATGTTCTGTTAAACTATGAGCTTCAAGTATCCTCAGACTTTCAGGGAGTCAAAATAACAAGTGAATCGGTTCACTCAGGGCATCGGACTGAAAGCCTCGCTGTTAGGATACGCGATTGGGATTTATCAGGAAACCTTGTTCTCGACTTTGATTTTCACAAAGATGTTTTTGATGAAGAACTACAAATTTTAGCTATTCAACATTTTCTTCAGGTGCTGGATTCATTTTTAGTAGATAAAAATCAACTAATCAGTCAAATTAATTTGCTTTCTGATGACCAAAAGCAGTATTTTTTAACTAAATTCGTTCAAAACCCAGCAACCTTTACTATTGAAAAAACAATTTCTCAAAAGTTTGAAGCTCAGGTACAAAAAACACCAGATAGAATCGCCGTTGTTTTGAAAGACCAATTTCTTACCTATGCCCAATTGAATGCCAAAGCAAATCAATTAGCACGCTATCTTCAGTCTTTGGGAGTCAAACCAGAGGTGCTAGTAGGTCTTTGTGCAGAACGTTCTATAGAGATGATTGTGGGGCTATTGGGTATTCTCAAAGCGGGTGGGGCTTATGTACCGTTAGACCCAGTTTATCCCAAAGAACGCCTCGGTTATATGCTATCAGATTCGCAAGTGCAAGTTCTATTAACTCAGCAAAAGCTGATACCTTTGCTGCATGAAAATAAAGCACAGATTATTTGCTTAGATACACACTGGGAAAAACTATCTCAAGAAAGCGAAGAAAATTTATTGAGTCTAGCTAAACCAAAAAATTTAGCTTATGTAATTTACACCTCAGGTTCCACAGGAAAACCCAAAGGGGTTGCAATTGAACATTGCTCTTTGGTTAATTTTACCCAGAGTGCTATTTCTGAATATGGATTAACGCCAAGCGATTCTATTCTCCAATTTGCTTCGATTAGTTTCGATACAGCTGCCGAAGAAATTTATCCCTGTCTTGCTTCTGGCGCAACATTAGTGTTGCGAACTGATGAAATGTTGAATTCGGCAGCAACTTTTCTAAAAATTTGCCAAGATTTAAAGCTAACAGTTTTAGATTTGCCGACAGCCTACTGGCATCAAATTGTTTCCGAGTTGGAGACAACAAATATCGCCCTTCCCGAATCGCTGCGCTTGGTGATTATTGGCGGCGAAAGAGCAATTCCAGAACTAGTGAGAATCTGGCAAAAGCGGGTAGGCGATTATCCCAAATTAGTGAATACTTATGGCCCAACTGAAGCAACAGTTGTCGCTACAACTTATCCTATCACCGCATCGGCAACTATACAGCAACAAGTACCGATCGGACGAGCGATCGCTAACGTGCAGACTTACATCTTAGATCGAAATTTACAACCTGTGGCTATCGGAATTCCAGGTGAATTACACATAGGTGGAATTGGCTTAGCTAGAGGTTACTTAAACGACTCCAAATTAACCCAAGACAAATTTATTTCCAATCCTTTCGGTAATGAACAAAACGCCCATCTTTACAAAACTGGGGACTTAGTTCGTTACCTACCCGATAGCAATATCGAATTTCTTGGTCGGATTGACGAACAAATTAAAATTCGAGGTTTCCGCGTTGAAACGGGAGAAATTGAAGCGGCTTTAAGCGAGTATCCCCAACTTAAATCAGTTGCAGTGATTGCGAAAGAAGACAAATCCGGCAACCACCGGCTAGCTGCTTATATTGTTTCTAAAGAGAAAAACATAACCGAAAAAGAATTGCGGAAATTTCTCCAGCAGAAACTTCCTGATTATATGATTCCCTCAGTCTTCACAAACTTAGATACTCTGCCGTTGACAGCTAATGGGAAAGTTGATCGTCGCACCTTAAGCGAACTGGAAATCCAAACCAATGTTCCAACCCAGTTCGTTGCACCTCGTACTCCCACAGAGGAAAAATTAGCTCAGATTTGGGCAGAAGTTTTAGGAGTCGAGCGAGTGGGAGTCCAAGACAACTTTTTTGAACTGGGAGGACATTCTCTCATGGCAACTAAAATCCTCGCTCGTATCCGCCAAACATTCTCAGTAGAATTACCCATCCGCTCTTTGTTTGAAGCGATTACAATAGCTGAATTAAGCGATCGCATTGAAACAATTCAATGGCTAAAATCAACACCAGTATCATCTGCACAAAGCGAGCTAGAAGAAGGAGAATTATAAAACTATTAAAAAATATTTGCATTTGACCAAGGTTTATTATACGCAGTGCCCATAATAAACCTTGTATCCGTATAAAAATTTGTTTCTGGGCAGCCTCCACCTTAAGTTAATTAGCTCCCTCTACTTATTCTTTGGTCTATAAGGATTCAAAAAATGCGAGTTTTACTTATTTATCCCCTATTTCCTAAAAGTTTTTGGTCTTTTGAAAAAGCCATAGCGCTGGTAGGCCGTAAGGCATTGCTGCCGCCCTTGGGTTTAGTAACTGTAGCAGCAATTCTTCCCCAACAGTGGGAATTTAAGTTAGTAGACCGGAATGTTACCCAAATAACTGAAGCGGATTGGGATTGGGCAGATTTAGTTATTTTATCGGCAATGATTGTCCAAAAAGAAGATTTCCTCGTTCAAATTCAGGAGGCGAAAAGACGAGGCAAACCAGTTGCAGTCGGAGGGCCTTATCCCACCGCTTTACCTGATGAAGCCAAAACCGCAGGAGCTGATTATTTGATTCTCGATGAGGGAGAAATCACCTTACCGATGTTTGTAGAAGCGCTTGAACGGGGAGAAAATACGGGAATCTTCCGGTCTGGAGAAGAAAAACCCGATGTGACTCAAACACCCATCCCACGCTTCGATCTATTAGAGTTTAGTGCGTATGCGGATATGTCAGTTCAGTTCTCGCGGGGGTGCCCTTTTCAATGCGAATTCTGCGACATCATTGTTCTGTATGGTCGCAAACCTCGAACTAAGACCCCAGCACAACTCTTGGCTGAATTAGAGCGTCTCTATGAGTTGGGTTGGCGAGGCACCATTTTTATGGTGGATGACAACTTTATTGGGAATAAGCGAAATGTCAAACTCTTACTAAAAGAGTTAAAACCCTGGATGGTTAAACATAGCTATCCTTTTTCTTTTATCACCGAAGCATCCGTTGATTTGGCACAAGACCAAGAACTGATAGATATGATGGTGCAGTGTAATTTCGGATCGGTCTTTTTAGGAATTGAGACACCTGATGAAGAGAGCTTAGCGTTAACTCGCAAGTATCAAAATACCCGAGATTCTTTGAGCGAAGCTGTTCATGCAATTACGCGATCGGGACTGCGGGTGATGGCAGGATTTATTATCGGGTTTGATGGAGAAAAACGGGGAGCAGGCGAGCGTATTGTCCAGTTTGTCGAAAAAACCGCGATTTCTATTGCCTTTTTCAGTATGTTACAAGCACTACCCAACACTGCCCTCTGGCATCGGCTCAACAAAGAAGGACGCCTCCGAAGCGAATTGGCCAATATTAATCAAACGACATTAACGAACTTTGTGCCAACCCGTCCTTTGGAAGAGATTGCCCGCGAGTATATCGAAGCTTTTTGGAAACTGTACGAACCAGAGCGTTTTCTAAACCGCGCCTATCGTCAGTCTATGGTTTTGGCACAGGCAAAATATCCCAAAATCCGAAGAACTACTAAGAAAAAACTAACTTGGGCAACGCTGCGTCCCCTACTGATTATTCTTTGGAAGCAAGGGGTTGTCCGAAAAACTCGTTGGCAGTTCTGGCGCAACCTGTATAGTTTATACCGACATTATCGAGGCGGCTTGAGGCGTTATATATCTCTTTGCTCTGAACTAGAACATTTTCTGGAGTATCGCCTAATTGTCAAACAGCAAATTGAAGCCCAATTAGCTGAGTATTTGGCAGAAGAAGCAAAGATTATTAAAGTTAGTTTGTAAAAAAAATGTCATAGAAGCGATTTCATACAGATTTCATATTTGTAATTACATCATTACGATCAGGAGTTACGCAGTTGAGAAAAAGGGGTAGGTGCAGGAGAACAAAAAGATGAACCCATCCAAAATAACCAAGTACGACTACATCAACTTTCTGATTGCGACGCAGAAAGTGTATAGTTGGTTGAAAACCAAACGGGTGAGCATTGCTGAACAAGTAAAGATTGTTTCAGACAAAATGGAAAAATTAACGTCTCTACTCTAATTCCCTCCATGAAGTGTTCAAAGTCTAACGTAACCAAACCTTTGGCAACGTGCAATTGAATGCCTTGAAGCGACACTTCGACGGGATATACCTGAAGGTACGGCAGAGCCAAAGGTACCCGGAAAGAGTTTAGATCGCAATATTTTCGTTGAAGTTGCCGAAGAACTCGCACTTCGTCTCCATAGAAAGGTTGATTTGACGGTACCCCTCTCTTCAAACGTTTCACATAAAGATGCTTAGTGGTGAAGTTCACATTCCTCCATTGCAGATCGACGGCTTCCCCAACCCTTAACCCGTGACGGTACATTAAGAGCAAGAGTGTAGAATCTCGGTGTGTATAACGCCCAGTTTTCTTAGCAGTCGCTCTCAATCGCTCCATCTCATCCGGAGTTAGATAGTCTCGTTCGCTGTCAGGTCTTGCTTGCTTAATCGGCGGTGCGGGTTGGGTTTTTATCGCAACTCCACCTAAAACAGTATTTGGTCGGCTAAATACAATAACCCTGAAACTCTAATGAATCCGTTGGTCACTGGAAGTAACTCCACCTAAAAGAGTCCTTTTCGGCGGAGTCTAAACCCCACATTCTGGCATACTAAATCTACGGGTTAAGCAAGTAGTTACTTTAAGTTACTGAGTTAAGTAATCAAGTTAAGTAATTGAGGTGAGTAACTAAGTCTATGTCTGTTATTGCCTTCTGCAACCAAAAGGGGGGCTGTGGAAAAACCACAGCGAGTGTCAGCTTTGCTGTCTGGTTACACCGAAAAAAGAAAACCGTCAGCTTTTTGGACGCCGATCCCCAAGGCAGCGGTTCGCTGTGGCTTTCTTCAATGCAACTTCCTATTCCCACGGTTAAGTTTTCAGATGCCAACGACTTAATTGAGCAAATCCCAGATTTATCAGA
>NZ_JACJOQ010000667.1:0-2656 GCF_014695635.1 Coleofasciculus sp. FACHB-712
AAAGGTACAAGTATTACAAGAATGATTAGAAATCTTTGCAGCACAGCGATCGCCTCCAGCCTCCATCTGTTGCACGGGAAGGTAGTCGTTGATTTATTGTGACTGATTTTGCCCTCGACTGACGAGTGTAGGAGGTGCAGGGAGAGGCACAGGGGAGAGGTGCAGGGGAGCGAAATCTCATTGCCTCCTCGCCTCTGCTTGGCTTCTGTCTCAAGCTAGGTGGGGGCTGGATTAAATGTAAAGTAAAAATTAAGCAGTTCTCTGTTGTTGGCTTGCATCTGTGAAATCACAAACGTCGCTACATCTGGGCAAAGCCTCGAAAAGCTCCCAGTTTCAAACCCTGATTGCCGATAGTCTCACCGTTTTTTGGGGGGATTGGTTAGATTTACGTGTCCGAATTGTGCAGGTGGCAGCATCTGGGCTAATATCGCCTCTGATTTACATTCTGGCGTTTGGATTGGGGTTGGGTAGTTCCATTAAGCCCGGTGTCGGAATTAGCGGTAATTACAATAACTATCTGGAATTCATTTTGCCGGGGATGGTGGCGCTATCGTCGATGGTGATTAGTTTCACTGGCACGACATTTTCCATCTGTGGCGATCGCTTGTTCTCGAAAACTTTTGAAGAAATGCTGCTGGTACCAGTGCATCCTCTCGCTTTGCACTTAGGCAAAATGCTAGCTGGCGTGGTGCGGGGGTTGATGACAGCGGGTTCGGTGATTTTAGTAGCGGTACTCTTCACCGGCAAGGTTTGGAGTTTTTTGAACCCTTTGTTTCTGCTGTTGGTAGTGCTGAATTGCGCGGTGTTTGCCGGGTTGGGTGTGATTGTCGGGTTAAGCGTGCGATCGCTCGAAGCGGTTGGTCTTTACAATAATTTCGTCATCATCCCCATGTCGTTTTTGGGCGCAACTTTCTTCGATCCCGCAACTCTCCCGGCTGCCCTGAAAGTAGTCGTCTATCTGCTGCCCCTAACTTATACCAGTATTGGCTTACGCGCCGCCGCTTACTTGCCAATGTCGCAGTTTCCCTGGTACTCGGTGCCGATTTTAGTGGTGATGGCGATCGCGCTTTCCTTCGTCGGTGCTTATCAATTCGCTCATCAACAAGATTAATTGATTCAGTGAAGGTGGGCACTGTCCACCTTTCTTCACTAATCAGCTAACTAGAATTGTGTCGAAAAGTTTGAGAAGTTTCAAGTCCTCAAAAGCCTTAAAATCGCGGTATTTTTCCAGTTCTTGCTTGCTTTTCGGGAAAAATATACCAAGCCCCGAAAAATTTTCATATTCTGGAATAGGGCGAAATAATGTACCATTTTGTTTTACTTTATAAATGATTGAATTATTTAAAAAATCAACGAATTCATTGTATTTATTTTGATTTGCTCCTGACTGATTGGTGATAGTTTGAAAAAATGAGACAACATCGACAAACCGCTCACCCATATACTTATAAGTTGTCAGGTTGCTCAAATTTATATTTTTTATATTAGCTGCCAGAACTGCATCGATAAGCGGATTAATTTTTGCAGATAGTTGCGTGATAGCACGATTATTGATAGCGGTATAGCTATGGTACATATCGCTAGATTCAAACTCCATAATCTTTTCCGCTAGCTGTCCTCCACTAATTTCTGGTTGACGCCCCAAAAAATTAAATAATTGCTCGTAATAATAATTGGGAACACCTAGCAGTAATTGGGAAGAAAGAGTGTATTTAGCTGTATCTCGAAAAGTATAGTTGGCTTCAATAGTTCCTTTATTGCAATTTTGAAAGAAAACTAACTCCACTCGCTTGCCTACTTGCTGATTAAAATTTGCGATCAGACTGCTCAATTTTTGGATATTCATCCATTGAGTTTTTAAATTTAAGCCTGGTTCAGGGTGTTCATCTGGGCTAATTTCATCTAAACGACCCCCATGTCCTAAGAATACAATTGCCCATTTTTTAGCTTGAAATTGCGACTTAGCCCAGCTAAGGTATTCCGAAAAAGCTTCTTCACTGGCGCTGTTTGCTGTATTTAAGCTTTGAGTAGAAATAGTTCCTTTAGTAAGGATGCTTCTTGAAATTCTTTTAGCTCCGGTAAAATCAGATTGTACCGCTACAAGGATATTGTCGCTTTTTACACTTTTCGTAAGCATATCCATAATAGGAGTGCCAAATTTTGAAAGGTCGTTATCATAAGGCATCCAATATAAAAAAATCCATTCGTAGAGTCGCTTATTGCTCATGGTTGTAGCAATAATATCTGACTGATTTTGGCTGATTAAAATCAAATTTCCTAAAAAGGATACACTACCTAACGCCGAATACTGAAGCAACTTTCTGCGCTTCATAGAGCTAGTAACTCAGTAATTATGGATGAATGCTTCGATGTTAACCCCTGGCAAAGCAAACTCGCAAGATCAAGCGACCCGCTTTCCTTCGTCGGTGCTTATCAATTCGCTCATCAGCAAGATTAAATTTTGAACCGTCAAAATACTAAGGACGCTCAGAAGAGGATTTAATTGCGCGATCGCTCTGTTGACTCAACCTCTACCTCAACCTAGTCGCTACCTGCACTCGGCTAGTGGAGTGCCATCTTTGGTCTTTCCAGATATCAAAAACATCATTGTTTCGACTATCAACTCGATGACATCCCATCCAATGCTTGTCATCTC
>NZ_JACJOQ010000668.1:0-2153 GCF_014695635.1 Coleofasciculus sp. FACHB-712
TCTCCTTGTTTTCGCGTAGGGTATTTTCTACCGCAACGCGCTAGGCTTCGCTCAAGGGAAAACTCCGCAGGGGTCGCGTAGCGTATGCGCTCTGTTTACCGATCTCTCCGGTTTTAACACAGCTTGAGACTGATGGAAGTTTTTTCAATAATTGTTGTCAGCGATCGCTCCACTCAATTGCGATCGCTTCCCTGTTTCTAAAGTTTTAATATAAAGTTTTAAAAATGCCAGATCCAGTTATAAGCTAAAAACGTTCGCGATTGCACAGCGCTAATACGGTAATTTTGGAGCAAAAGTGCGAAAATTTTGTGAAAAACGCTCCAATATAACTCCTTTCTTGCTTATACCCTTTCGCTCTATTTCTGCAAGAGTTCGGTCTGGCACCCCTTTGTTGATTGCTTTAAGAAATTCAGATATTTAGCATCGAAAAAGTGAATTGGTATTGGGGAGTTTTTAACATTTTTATAAAAAAAAATCCGCGTATAACAAAACCCCCTGAGCAAGTAGGGTTAAGGGTAGCTATTGAGTAAATTTGGCTCGAACCAATTAAATTTTTTCGGAAAGTACCCTAGTTCTTGAATATTTTTTTATAAAAATCCTATTTAAGTTATAAACGGATATTTGCTTGTAGAGACGCGATATATCGCGTCTCTACAGAGATTCACAAATCATTGAGGATGGCTACACCTATAAAATGACTTAGCCATTCTGGGAATCAATGATTCTTTGTAAATAACCAAGCTTTTCCTCTTCACGCTTGCTTGTTGCCTTTGTTTTTTTGCTTTTTCCTAACTAACCAGACAACAAAAGCGACAATAAGAATCACAAACACAATTTTAGAAACAGGCCCAAGATGCTCATCTACAAGCTCATAGTTTTCGCCTAGTGCGTATCCGGCATAAGTCAGCAAACCCACCCATAATGTAGTGCCAAGGGTTGAGTAGATTAAAAAAGGCAATAAAGGCATCCCGCTGATGCCTGCTGGAAGCGAAATTAAAGTGCGAACTCCAGGAACCAAACGGCAAAAAAACACTGCTTTACCGCCGTGCTTATCAAACCAATTATCTGCTTTGTCAATATCCTTGCTGGATAACCCGATCCACCTGCCATACTTATTCGCTAATCGCTTTAAGTTCTCTTCGCCTACGAGTTTACCCACGTAGTACCACGGCAATGCACCCAGCATCGTGCCGATTACTCCCGCTGCGATCGCTCCAAAAAAGTGGATTTTGCTATTTGGTTGCGTTGAGACATACCCTGCCAAGGGCATAATCAGTTCGGAAGGGATGGGGGGAAAAAGATTTTCCAAAAACATCAGCAGTCCAATTCCCAAGTGACCGAGGGAATTCATGGTGTTCGTGATCCATTCCTGCATAAGTCAGTGTTGGGTATTAGGGAACAGTTATTTTAATTGAAAATTTCAATACTTCTCGCGATCGCATTGTCTTAACGTCACAATTAAACTGTTAAGTTTAGTGAACAAGCTAAGTTTGCTTAACTTTATCAGGTTTTCGAGAATCTGAAAATTGATTTATCTAAATCTTCATCGTAAATTTGCAATATCCAATTTTTGCGGTGAAAGTTTTATTGGCAATTTGAAGTAGCAATCATTCTTTTAATTGCCCTTTTTTACTAAAGACAGGGTTCAGTTTTTAGCAAGCTCAGCTTGACTACATTAAGGATGTCGTGAGGTTGAAAAGCTGTTGAGTAAACCTACCGTTTCTCTGGGTCAGTTTCCACAACTGAAGCTTTCGCAAAATTTTCGTTAACACAAACAAACAATCCGGATAAGTGGCAATCCTGAGTTGTTACTACATGATGACGAAGGGTGGGCATCGCCCACCCTTACCGATTTAGGTTCCAGAAGTCCAAGAATTGATGTACTCAATTTGGTCGGGTGTCAAGCTATCAATTTGAACACCCATTGCTTGCAACTTCAGCCGTGCAATTTCTTTGTCAACCTCGACTGGAATGGAGTGCAATCCAGGTTCCAGGTTGCCTTTGTTCTTGACGAGGTGTTCGCAAGCTAAAGCTTGGTTTGCAAAGCTCATATCCATCACTGCGCTGGGATGTCCTTCCGCAGCCGCCAAGTTAATTAAACGCCCTTCGCCCAGCACAATAACCGATTTACCATTCTGGAGGCGGTATTCTTG
>NZ_JACJOQ010000669.1:0-5242 GCF_014695635.1 Coleofasciculus sp. FACHB-712
CTCAACAGCATCTATAATGCTACTCTTGCCCTGCTAACGGATCGCCAGGAGACTGAACAGCAGATTGAACGAGCAGTCCGTTACTGGAATGCAGTTAGTCGCTATATCCCAGCTTGGGAGCAAGTTCTACACGGGAAGGTCAGTGCAGGCGAAATTCGGCGGGATTACGTGCATAGTCACGCGATCGCGATCGCGAGTTTAGGCGCTGTTGGAGCAAGTTTGCTGTCGCTTTACCCGGAAAACTGGGACTCACATCTAGAAGGTTTGCAACAAATCGACTGGTCGCGATCTAATCCTGATTGGGAAGGGATAATTATGTCTAGTGGTGGGATTTCTAAATCCCGCACGAGTGTCAATCAGATGAGTGCTTATATTAAAAAGCACCTGAATTTGCTGCTGACACCGCAGGAGGAAAGGTTAGAGAATGCCCGTCTAATAAGGAGGGAGAAATGAGTGCAGGAGAATACCCAGAAAATCAAAGGAATTTAGCGTACTACTACCAACGTTTTTCTGAGCTTAATGTGAGTAGTAGCCGTCAACGTGGGAATGCTCATTATAAGCCAATACTGCTGTTATCGGTAATCGATTTAATCGCACAAAATTTGATTGCCGATAATCAGATTACTGTTTCAGATGATTTGATTAACACTTTCAATAAATATTGGAATATCCTGGCTTCTACGTCTTATAAGGGGGGTCTACACTATCCATTTTTTCATTTACAAAGTGACGGATTTTGGCATCTGGAATTTAAGCCTGATTTTAATGGGTTACAACCTAAAACCACTAACAAGCTAAAAGATGCTGTTAAGTATGCTTATTTAGATGCCGAGCTGTTTAATTTACTACAAGACCAATTTTCCAGACAAGAGTTAATTGATATTCTTGTTGGGTCTTGGTTTTTATATAATCGTAAGAGAATAGAGGAAATATTAAACATTAATCAAAATTTTCAAGAGACAAATAGACTTGAGTTAGAGGCTATAGAACAGGAGCCAAAGTTTATTTTCAGAAAGTCAGTGGTTAGAAATGCTTTTTTCCGAAAAGCCATTGTACATATTTATGACTACCGATGTGCATTTTGTAAATTGAAAGTGGCTAGAACTATCAATCAAACTATTGTAGATGGCGCACACATTAAACCATTCGCACAATTTTATAATAGTAAAGCAGATAACGGAATATCATTATGTAAAAATCATCATTGGGCATTTGATTATGGTTGGTTTGGAATTGATGACAATTTTAAAATTTTAGTTGCCAGTGGCTTAGAAGAAGAATCCCCAAATGCTAAACCTATTAAGGCGTTTCAGGGTGAGCTTATTCTACTGCCAACTTCAGAGCAATACTTTCCAAGCCTTGAAGCGCTACAGTGGCATCGCAAAAATGTATTTAAATTATAAAAAACAAAGGTTGCCAATATGACAGAAATACAAACGTCCCTATTTCCACCACGCACAGTTTCGGAATTAGTAGAAGACATAAAAAATCTCAATAAAGAAATCCAAGATTTATATTGTTTAGACGAAATCCCTTGGATTTTAGGGTATTCAGGTGGGAAAGACAGCGGAACAGTAGTTCAGTTAGTTTGGAATGCGATTGCAGAATTAGCTCCGGAAAAACGAACAAAAAAGATATACGTAATTACAACAGATACATTAGTAGAAAATCCTATAGTTTCTGCTTGGGTACGTAAATCGTTGGAGCTAATGAAATCTGCCGCTGAAGCACAAGAATTACCAATAGAACCTCATTTGCTTTATCCAGATATCAAAGACACTTTTTGGGTTAACCTGATTGGCAAGGGATATCCCTCGCCGCGCCATAGATTCCGATGGTGTACTGAACGCCTAAAAATCCAACCTTCTAACCGCTTTGTGCGTGATGTAGTAAGAGCAAATGGAGAGGTAATTCTTGTCTTAGGCACTCGCAAAGCAGAAAGTGTTAAACGAGCTACTTCAATGGAAAAACATGAAGTAGGTCGAGTCAGCGACCGCCTTAATCATAATTCTAGTTCACTTAAGTCTTTGCTTTACCACAGCCCTAGTTTACCTAATTCTTTGATTTATAGCCCTATCCAGGATTGGCGAACTGATGAGGTCTGGATTTATTTGAATCAGTGGCAAAATCCTTGGGGAAATAGTAATAAGGATCTATTTACGATGTACCGGGGTGCAACCGCAGATAATGAATGTCCCTTAGTAATTGATACTTCTACCCCCAGTTGTGGTAGTTCGCGCTTTGGCTGCTGGGTTTGCACAATGGTGAATCAAGATAAATCGATGGAGGCAATGATCCAGAATGATGAAGAAAAAGAATGGATGCAACCTCTACTCGATATCCGCAACGAATTGGACGTCGAGGATGATTATGATAGAAGAGATTTTCGGCGCATCTGGGGAAATGTCCAACTCTTCGAGCGTAATGTTGATGACCAGACCTCAGTTGAACCAGTCCCCGGCCCCTATACAAAATACTGGCGAGAACATTGGTTGAGACGAGTCTTAGAAGCACAAACCCAAACTCGCCGCACTGCTCCTCTAGAAATGCGCGACATCACCCTAATTACCCAGGATGAATTAAGCGAAATTCGCCGCATTTGGTTAGAAGAAAAACACGAATTTGATGATAGTTTGCTGCGTATTTACGAAGAAGTCACAGGCGAATCGTTCCAAGACATTCGTCCTGGTGCTGAGAGGAAACTCCTAGGTACTGACGAGTGGGAAGTTCTACAAGAAATCTGCAATGATGAAATGCACCTAGAACTGATGGCGAAACTGCTAGATACAGAACGCCAATTTCATGTCAAATCGCGGCGCGGCGTCTACGAGAAATTGGATAAATGCTTTGAAAGCAGTTCTCGATCGAAAGAGGATGCAATTCAAAATGCCCACGAAAAGCGGGACTTAAAAAATGCTGTTGTAGAAGGTGATATTGATAAAGTGAAACAGCTAAGTTGGGCAAGCATGAAATTTCCATCGCCAAAAGTAGATGACGCTAATGAATAAGTGCTGTTTATTCCCGATTACCCATTAGTTGTTACCGATTACCTGTTCTCAATAAGCTGTGATATTTCTCGAACTCGTCCTGCAAAATTTTGGCCCTTACCTTGGGCGACAAGTCATCGACCTCCGCCCCGAAACGGATGAAAATACTCGCCCGATTATCTTAATTGGCGGCATGAACGGCGGCGGTAAAACGACCCTCATGGACGCCATTCGCCTTGCTTTATACGGTTCTCGCGCCCAATGTTCTACACGCGGCAACTTAAGCTATAACGACTTTCTTACCCAGTCAGTCAACCGCAATACCCCACCCACCGAAAAAGCCCGGATTGAATTAGCTTTTGAAGTCATTCAAGACGACAAACCCACTATTTTAAGAGTCGTCCGATATTGGGAAAAGGAACCCAAAGAGGGAAAAGACACCCTTGGTATTCTAGTAGATGAAGAATGGCCCGATAAAGCCCTTGCCAACACCTGGGACGAATATATCGAGAACCTGTTACCGCTGGGAATTTCTAATCTATTTTTGTTTGACGGCGAACAGGTAAAAGAACTTGCCGAATTAGATACTCCACCCCCTTTAGTTGTCGGGGCAATTCAATCGCTATTAGGCTTAGAACTATCAGAACGTCTATCCGCAGATTTAGATGTCCTCGTTAGCCGTAAGCGCAAAGAAATTGCTAGCGCTAAAGAACTCGCTACGTTAGAAGAAATTGAACAAAAACTTAATGTACAAAAAGATGAATTAGATGCTGCAAAACTAGAAATAAGTTCTGTGCAAACTAAGTTAGATAGGGCTGAAGAGAAGCAGCGTGAAGCCTCTGAAAAATTTCTGTACGAAGGTGGAAAACTTGCAAGCGATCGCAACCGTCTAGAAAAACAAAAAGATCATTTCACAACCCAAGCAGAAAAGGCGCGGGAGTCGCTGCGAGAATTAGCTGCTGGTAGCTTTCCCCTCACCTTAATTTCTCCTCTGCTTGAACAAGCTAAATGCCAAGCGGAAAAGGAAAGCCGCCAACAACAGAAAAAAATCGCACGGGATGTTTTGATAGAACGAGACTATCGCCTCTTAAATTATATTGAAGAGTTGTCATTAGTTTCCGAGCAACTTGACAAAATCAAATTTTTCCTACAACAAGAAAATCAACAACTTGAGCAAGAAATTACCGCTACTGAAAGTCCCTGGTTATTAGCAGAATTAGAAGAAATCAAGGAACTGGATAATTTCTTAAGTTTTGGCATAAATACCGCTAAGTTTAGAGCCAAAGAAAAACTAGAAGAACTAGAAAACCTAGAAATTGAGATAGATGCTCTCGATAGACAGATAGCCACTGCTGCTTCCCCAGAAGCGTATCAAAAACTACAAGATGCTGTTAGGGAAACAAATAATGCAGTCGCGAAAGCTCAAGTTGCTCATGAAATGGCTACCCGCCGTTGTGAAGAATTAAATAGAGCGATCGCTAAAACCAAAAAAGAATTAGCAGACTATAGTGAAGACAATATCAAGCTAAAGAATAATCAGCACATTATCGCCTCTGTTGCCAAAGTTCAAGCGACTCTGAAGCTATTTCGGGAAAAATTAACCCTGAAAAAACTCAATAAATTAGAAATTGAAGTAACCGAGTGTTTCCGTTATCTTCTGCACAAATCTGACTTAGTGCATCGGGTAGCCATTGACACCCAAACCTTCAGCCTTTCTATCTACGATCCGCAGGGACAACCCGTACCAAAGCATCGCCTCTCAGCCGGAGAAAAGCAATTACTAGCGATCGCTTTCTTATGGGGATTAGCACGAGTCGCCGGACACCACTTACCTGTAGCAATCGACACACCGCTGGGGCGACTAGATTCTTCGCACCGACAGAATTTAGTTGAGCGATATTTTCCCTCTGCGAGTCATCAGGTGATTCTATTATCCACCGATACTGAGGTTGGCAAAACTGAAGCCGAAAGGTTGCGAGAATTGGATGCGATCGCTCACGAGTATCTGCTGAAGTATGACACAAGCGATCGCCAGACAACCGTAGTACCCGGTTATTTCTGGTGATCTCACAATTCTATGTGAGTAAAGAGGGCGAATAGAATTCGCATCTACGCCAACCCCCCTTACCCCCCTTCGGAAGAAGCAGGGTGGTTTCATACAAAAAAAGAAAAAACTTTCTGGAGTTGGTTAGCTAAAGCCCGTTGTGCCTGTGGGATAGTGCGGAAACCAAGATATCTGGCAATAGTGATAAAAA
>NZ_JACJOQ010000067.1:0-6899 GCF_014695635.1 Coleofasciculus sp. FACHB-712
AGTAATCATCCACAAATTTCACGGTGGCTTGGGCTGGACGTGGTTCTGTCATAGGTAAATTCTGGCTTTGAACCGTTTTAGCCTATTATCCTCTCCCTAAAGTGACAAAAGAGCGATAAATAATCCTGTTGGGTTCATTTCCGGTAATCTGCATCATGCTTCTGGGTATGTACACGATTTAATTAACTTAGTTAATCTTTATCAGCAACATTTTCCCGATCCACCTGCCGAGATTGAAGAGGAAGCTGAGACAATCGAGCTGGATTATCTGATGGAAGATTTGCCAAAATTGCTCACTTCGATGCAAGTAGGGACTGACCGAATTCGAGAGATCATGCAATCGTTACGGAACTTCTCGCGGATTGACGAAGCCACCGGAAAACCTGCGGACATCCACGCTGGGTTAGAAAGCACGTTGATGATTCTACAGCATCGTCTAAAAGCGAACGCGGAGCGTCCGGCAATTGAGCTGGTGAAAGAGTATGGTGAGTTGCCGTTAGTGGAATGTTACGCCGGACAACTTAACCAGGTGTTTATGAATATTATGGCGAATGCAATTGATGCAATCGATGAGGTAATGAGTAAGAAGATACGGGGAATCGATAATCGACCCGAAAGTGCGAATTACCCCTTGCCAAAGATTCGGATTCACACGGAAGTAATCAATGGTGAAAAAGTAGCGATTCAGATTGCTGACAATGGACCGGGAATGCCGGAAAAAGTTCGGCAACGTCTGTTTGAACCCTTCTTTACAACGAAGCCGGTAGGCAAGGGGACGGGGCTAGGTTTATCCATTAGCTATCAGATTGTCGTAGATAAACATGGTGGGCAATTGAGCTGTATCTCAGCGCCAGGAGAAGGGACGAAGTTTATGATTGAGATTCCGCTCAAGGCAGCCCTCTCAAAAGTGTTATAGGGGCAGGAAACGCCCAAAGCTTGAGTGTCTAGAAGCGTCACCCAAGATTCTTGTTTTGTGGCGTAGATGAAAAATGGCGATGGGCGCGATCGCTCACGCGAAGAGTCCGTCTTTGGCGGAGCTTTTTGCCATCAAGGAAGGTAAACTCCTGAAAGACTATCCAAAAGCTTATGATTTTAAAGGTTTACCCTGGGTTTCTGATTGCTGTGCTTTTAGGACTCATCGGGTTAGGGCTGGGACTGCTTCAGGAGCGGGTGGAACTCAATTGGGTAAAGTTAGATGCTTCGTTGCTCTCAAAAACGAATGCTTCACTGCGGGAAAATCCTCCCGGCGCGGGAAAGTTGCCGAATTCTACACCAGTTGCCTCACCTACAGACGATCGACAAATCCCGCTCATTACGACTCGTCAAGGGCCTTTACGGGTGACGAATCAAACGGAGTATCCGTTACGGCTGGCGTTGCTGACTTATCAGCCACCAACGACATCTTATGGAGAGCCAGCACACTGGGATTTTGCCCCAGGAGAAGGGGGAAGCCAGGGCGTGACTTTATCGCTGCCTGGAGGGGATTTGCAGCTAAAAAAGGGGGATATTCTGGTGGCATTTGCCCAAGATGGTTCCCGCCGGTATTGGGGACCGTATGTTGTGGGTGAGACGCCTCTGCCTGTCTGGAATGCTCAGGTGTCGGAATGGCAACTGGTTTTGCAATCTTAGGTCGTAGATAGTCGGGGGTCATTCGTTTATAGTCAGCAGTTAGAAGTCAGTTGTTTTTTCTTCTCTACGGACGAATTACCCATGACTTCTTATCAATTACCCATTCACCAATGGCAATTTAGGGAACTCATAGGTTTTGCCAGAGTCAGGAAGTGCTGCTGGGTAGGTGGGAGTCATGACATCTTGCAATGAGTGCGCTGGCGTCGCATTTCCAGCTAGATTAAGGTCTGGGAAAATGCCTTTTGAGGTTGCCCATTACTGACGGACGGTTCGGGGGTTCATGAAATTTAGGGTTGAGCGAACGGTTAGAAGTTGGTGGAAATCTTGGGAGAAGCATCCCAGCAGGCTGGCGGGTCTATCGATTCTGTGGGTGCTGGTGGTTTGCTGGCTGGCTTTTGTGTGGAATTTAGGGAATATCGGTCTGGTTGATGAAACTGAGCCGCTGTTTGCTGAAGCTGCCCGCCAGATGACGGTGACGGGAGATTGGATTACACCGTATTTTAACGGGGAGACGCGCTTTGATAAGCCGCCGTTAGTTTACTGGCTGATGGCGATCGCTTATAAACTGATTGGCGTTAATGAATGGGCGGTGCGATTGCCTTCGGCGCTGTCTGCGATCGCTGTGACGGGATTAGGCTTCTATACGTTACGCTACTATGGGCTTCCTTCTCCGAGTGCGGTGACGGGGCAAGCTAGGGATGGGATGATAACGCAGCGTCAGTTGTGGCTATCGGCTTTGCTGGGTGCGGCTGCGATCGCTCTAAATCCAGAAATGATTGTCTGGGGACGCACAGGCGTCTCTGATATGCTGCTAACCGGCTGCGTGGGTTGTGCGCTACTTTCTTTTTTTCTTGGCTATGTCAACACCAACCAACCCGCGATCCAAACTCGTTGGTATCTCGCTTTCTACGTGCTAGTTGCCTTGGCAATCTTGACGAAAGGGCCGGTCGGCATTGTCTTACCCGTTCTGATTATTGGGGCTTTTCTACTTTACCTGGGCAAGGCTCAGGAAGTGTTGCGGGAGATGTTTCCGATTCGGGGCTTGGCACTGGTGTTGGTTTTGGCAGTGCCTTGGTATGTTTTGGTGATTTTGCGGAACGGCGAAAACTACGTTAATAAGTTTTTTGGTTATCACAACTTGGAACGCTTCACAGGCGTTGTTAATCACCACTGGGCACCCTGGTATTTTTACTTCCTAGTGGTGCTGCTGGGTTTTGCGCCTTGGTCGATTTATTTGCCGGTAGCGATCGCCCGTCTCCGCTTTTGGCAGCCCGGCAAATGGCGGGACTCCCCCCGTTCTACTCATTTAGGTTTATTTGCTCTGTTTTGGTTTGCCGGGATCTTTGGCTTCTTCACCGTTGCGGTGACAAAACTCCCCAGCTATGTGCTGCCTTTAATGCCAGCAGCAGGAATTTTGGTGGCACTTTTGTTCAGCGACCAATTGAGGACTGGGGTGAAAGGACTGAGAACTGAGGAAGAAGTCGGTAGTTCAGAATTAGCAGTTAACCAGCCGGAAGGAGAATTCCCCACTCAGTCCTCAGTCCTCAGTCCTCAGCCCTCATTCCTCCGTCCTTTGTTTTGGAGTGGCGTTGTCAATGTGGTGTTTTTATCAGTTCTGGCAGGTGCGCTTCTATACAGCCCAAACTTCTTAGGATATGACCCTGCCGTGCCCGATCTGCGCCAAATGGTTCAACGATCTGGTTTGACGGTGTGGGGAGGCATCATCTGGGGGGCAACCGCTATTTGGACAGGGCTGTTGCTGCTGAAACGACGGCGGTGGCGTTGGCTGTGGACTTCAAATCTAATCGGATTTATGGCTTTTATCATCTTTGTGGTAACGCCTGCCTACTTCATGATGGATCGAGCACGTCAGATGCCGCTGCGGGAATTATCGGCACGGATCGCCCAAGTCCAGCAGCCAGGGGAAGCCATATTAATGATTGGTTTCAAAAAACCGAGTGTCGTATTTTACACGCAGCGCCCGGTGAATTACTTTGCCAAAGTTAGCTCGGCAATGGAATACATTGAAGCGATCGCGGCGACTCAACCCAAGCCACCTTCGGTATTGATTTTGACTGAGCCTAAATATTTAGAGAACACAAAAATACAGCCCAAGGAGTACCAAAATTTAGGCAAAGCCGGTGCTTATCAACTCATTCGGTTGTCAAAACAAATCGTCGCCAGTGTCCAGCATCGACACTCTAGCTAAATGCTAAATTGTTAAACTGCCGCAGCTTGCAGTCATATCAAGCCTGGATAATTGCCCGTGATTAGAACACCTCACGCGCAATCCCTCTGTCTTTTCGCTTAGGGGTTGGGGGTGGAGAGGGCAGGAAATGCAGTGGTTCGGCAATGCTTGTTCGGCAAGCCGACTGGAATATTAGGTGAATAAAATTTCTGGTGGCATCATGATGAAATTCGGCGTTTTGGCACGACTGAGTTTGAAAGGATGAAAGCACCATCTTCAGGAAAAAGGAAAAATTTTTGGCATCAGTGCCGATTGCCGGTTGTTGGTTGCCTAATTTGTAGCCTAATTTTCCTTTGGCTTTTGCTAGCGATGCCGGTGCTCGCTGAAGATTTACCATCGCCGTCACCCGTCACAATAGAAACGCTGCGACAGATGCAGCAACAACTAGATCGGCAGCGGTCTAATTATTCTAAAGAACGCGATCGCTTATCAAAACTCCAAAAAGCCGCGAAGGGACAACTCAGCGGCTTGCAGCAAAACCTGGAATTAACAGGTACCCAGCTTAATGACTACCAGTACCAATTACAAAGAGCCACTCAGGAATTAAAGACGTTACAAGAGGATCTGGCGATCGCGGAACGCTCTTATCAACAAAAGCAAGCCGCCACAGTTGCCCGTTTGCGTTTCCTGCAACGCCAGCAACTCTCTCACCAAGGATGGGGAATCCTGCTTTCTAGCCAAAATCTCAGTCAATTTTCCGACCGGCGTCGCCAGATCAAATTGGTGTTTCAAGCCGACCAACAAATCTTGAAAAACTTGAAGGCGGAAGCTGACCAAATCGATCGCCAAAAAACCGAGATCGAACAGCAGAAAAACCAAATTGCTCTGATTACCCAGCAATTGCTGGCACAAAAAGCCGAATTTGAAGCTCAGACACAGGCTCAGCAGCAGCTCATTCAACGCTTGAATACCAACCGGCAAGCCTTAGAAGCCGCCGAGAACGTTTTAGCAGAGGATTCCGCAGGGATTAGCACTCTCATTCAAAAACGAGTTGCAGAAGCGAAGGCAAAAAGAGAAAGAGAAGCGGCAGCGAGCAAAGCGATTCTTCGCGGTCGCGACATTATTCGCGGATCGGGTATTTTCAGCTACCCCAGCGATGCGGGAATTACAAGCAATTTTGGTTGGCGAGTCCACCCGATTCTGGGCTACCGCCGTTTCCATTCTGGTCTTGACTTTGGGGGAAGTTATGGCAGCACGATCCGCGCCGCCAACAGCGGAGAGGTAATTTTTGCCGGATGGTATGGAGGTTACGGGAAGGCGGTAATTATCGACCACGGCAATGGCATCACCACCTTATACGGTCACGCCAGCGAAATCTATGTTTCGGAAGGACAATCCGTAAGCCGAGGAGATGCGATCGCGGCAGTTGGTTCTACTGGCTTTTCTACGGGACCCCATCTTCACTTTGAAGTCCGTAAAAATGGCACACCTGTAGACCCGATTACCTTCCTTTAGGCTCATGAAAACCGACTCGTATCAGCCCTAAACTGGACAATTATCCGGGAATTTAACGGCAAACAATCAGATATTCTTAGTTTTATTGCGCGAGTAGTCTATTTCAACCAAACAAGTGTCAATCTCTTTCTCGAATCCTTCTAAAATCAGCAATTTTCAGAAAGCACTGAATGTCATCGTCGTCGCCATGCCTGTGGTGGGATTTATCG
Organism: Coleofasciculus sp. FACHB-712; assembly: GCF_014695635.1. Classification (NCBI taxonomy): domain Bacteria; kingdom Bacillati; phylum Cyanobacteriota; class Cyanophyceae; order Coleofasciculales; family Coleofasciculaceae; genus Coleofasciculus; species Coleofasciculus sp. FACHB-712. The sequence continues at coordinate 5,542 of NZ_JACJOQ010000067.1, forward strand.
CTGCGACCCTGGCTATCATCTTCTGGGAACGTGGGGTCCAGCCGCTGGATCTGAGTCTACTCGTAGGGATGTACGCCCTGACTTTCTTTGGCATCACTGTGGGGTATCACAGGTTTTTCACCCATCGTGCCTTTCAGGCAGGGGCATTTGTACGGGCTTTTTTAGCGATCGCTGGCTGCATGGCAGGTCAAGGCCCAGTCGCCAGCTGGGTGAGCCACCATCGCTGTCATCACCTCTACTCAGATACTCAACAAGACTTCCACTCACCAAATATTCACGGAGAAGGGTTTTGGGGAGTTGTTCAAGGCTTTTGGCACGCCCATACTGGCTGGCTGCTAAACGTCGATTGGACGCCCCCATACCCCTATGTCTCGGATCTCAATCGTGACAAAGTTGTCCAAAAAATCGACCAGCTCTACATCCTTTGGGTGCTACTTTCTCTGTTAATTCCGACGCTTCTGGGTGGAGTCTTAACCGGGTCGTGGTCAGGAGCATTAAGAGGCTTAATCTGGGGAGGAGGTATCCGGATTTTCCTCTTGCATCAATTTACTTTTAGCGTCAACTCAGTCTGCCACCTTTGGGGAAAACGCCAATTTCCTACAGACGATCAAAGTAAAAACAACCTTTTCGTCGCCATCATGACCCTCGGTGAAGGATGGCACAATAACCACCATGCTTTCCAGCACTCGGCAAGGTTTGGACTCAGATGGTGGCAACTTGATTTCGGTTGGTTGGGTATCCTCGCCCTCAATCGCTTAGGGCTTGTCTGGAATGTCAAAGTTCCATCCTCAAGCGAAATCGAACTGAAAAGCATCACTTCTTCAGTTGGATAGTGAGTGAATTTGATCCATTAGCCGCTGAAAGCATCTCATTTTGATATAAAACGCCTGGACTAACTCAAAAATGTTGTTAGGCGTTGTTAGAAAGCGTTACACCCTGATATCCGAAAATTTCCTAGGGGCACGGCATTGCCGTGCCCCTACTTTTAGTGGAGATTACCTGCCTCTACAAATTAGGTTTATAGGGGTTTTCACTCTTAGTGCAATATAAAGAACCTTACCCGCAACCCCTCTCCGTGAACGGAGAGGGAATATTGAATCCCTCCCGGAAAAGCGGGCAGCAGGGTGGTTTCATACAAAAAAAGAAAAAACTTTCTGGAGTTGGTTAGCTAAAGCCCGTTGTGCCTGTGGGATAGTGCGGAAACCAAGATATCTGGCAATAGTGATAAAAAAGTTGTGTAATATTGCCCAATTGACCGGAGCATTCCCGCCCCGTCGTAATGGAAAGTCCTCAGCGAAGGTAACATCCTTGACCCAATGCAGCCGGTTTTCAATCCCCCAGTGTCCCTGAGTGGCGCG
>NZ_JACJOQ010000670.1:0-3370 GCF_014695635.1 Coleofasciculus sp. FACHB-712
CTTGCCGATATCTGGGCGAACCGAACGGTGGTGCTATGGCATTTGGGAAGAAACCCCGAAGCCCTCGCTTCTAGCGATCGCGCGATTAGCCTCAATCCTGAATTATCACAAGCTTGGTATAACCGAGGCGTCGTGTTAGTCGCTTTAGAACGGTATGAAGAAGCGATCGCCGCTTACGCCCAGGCAATTCGCATTACGCCCAATGATGCGAATAGTCTTGCCGGTCGAGGGGTTGCCCTCTTGTTGTTAGATCGGTTAGAAGAAGCGATCGCTGTCTTTGATGAAGTGTTGAAACTCGATCCAAAAAACACTTTAGCGTTGGAAAACAAAACCCTAGCAACGCAAAAATTAGAAGAAAAGAAGTTGGAAGAACAAAAATTGGAAGAGAAAAAGAAAAATAGTCTCCCACCACCTAAAAAATTACCGATTAAGAAGTAATAAAAAAGGGGCGTATCTAATACGCCCCTTCTATCTATTTACAATGGCAATTGGCAGTACAAACGGTGATTTGTCAACTAGAGGTCTGATTCATTCTGTAAGCTTCTGGTAGCTGCCACCAAGGAAGATGAGGATGTTCGTGATGTTCCTCGTGGTAGCCAAAATGATAACAGGTGATAAATGACCAGAAAACTGGCAGAGCATTGGTTTTGGCGCGATGAGGATCTGTATAACCCTCTTGTGGCTCTCGATGAGGCAGGAAAGTACCGAAAAAGAATAACTGTACCGAACTTAAAATTGAAGGAATCACCCAAAATAAAGTCAAATTCAATTCGGGGATCGGCAGGGTGAAAGCAATCAGGTTATAGAAAGCCATTAAAGCAAACAAGCGTTTCCAGCTCCAATAACCTTTCATAAAGTGAAAGTACCAGGCAAAAAAGTTTTTATGCTGACTGTTATGAAAATCCGGATCGAATTCGCTTGCTGGGTGCTGGTGGTGTACCCCATGCTTTTTCAATAACTCGTCAAAAGAAAAGAATCCATATAACAATAAAACGAATGAACCAATCAAGTTATTAATTTTACGGTTTTGAGGAAATACCACTCCATGCATTGCATCATGGGCAGTAATGAATAATCCTGTATACAGAAACATTTGCCAAACGATCGCGGGGATTCTCCACACTGTAGGAATTTGCGACCAGTCAAGAGACATCAAGAAAACCAGACTGCTTGCCCAGATGCCAATAATAGTAAAAGCAATTACAAGTCCAATAATTGGATTTTCACTTCTTTGTATTCGCGGAAGTTTCGCTTGTTGCAGAGGTGCGTGTTCGAGCTGAATCATGCTTGTATAAATTTGTAGCTTTCCTTTCGAGCAAAAATTTAGGAGCTAATAGCGAAGCGATCGCTACCTTATCCTGAAGAACCCGCGATCGCGCTTGGTTTACAACGATACTCATCCTTCAAAAATCGGTTGAGTGCAAGTCCCTCTGGGAAGAAAACCTGTTGATGCTCGGTGTCTGGATGAGATAGCGCTTCCTTTTTGTTAAATACTGTAAAAATAATATAACTATTGTAAAGGATAGCTGGTACTGCGATCCGAACCAGAGACGTTTAACCGCCGCCTCTGACTGCACCTCAGTGGCAACTTCATCGGATATTTGACTGTCTGGCTGGCAGATGAAGCCTTTATCTACAACTGCCAGCCAGACGAATCTTGCAAGTCAGTCATTAGCGGGTATAGGAAACCAGGTGCAGCACGTCCCGAACGACGCTGTAGCCTGCAAAATCCCAAAGTAGGTAAGCTAAAAAGCCGATCATCGCCAAGCGTCCGTTCCATAGCTCAGCTTGAGGATTCCAGCCAAACAGAAAGGCATTGCGGTCTTTGCCATTGTAGGCGCTAGCAACAGGTGGTAAATCAGTAGGGCGAGTCTGCATCGTTTACATTCCTTAACAAATTGATTACGCATACATCCTAACTACCCCATTAATCTCTGCTCTCTGTCTATAGTCCCAAACTGCATTTAATTCTCAAGGAAGATGTAAGGGGTTTTAGACAAAGTAATTTATATCACAAAGTTCATCAGGTTTATGTGAGCAGAACTACAGCAGTTTTTATCAAAAACTCTGACGAAAGCTAGAGGATTTCCCCATTTTTGTTGAACAAACTTAGAGAGCAAAGCACTATTATTTGAAATAACCGTATGGCTTCCACAGTACTAATTACAGGTGCTTCTCAAGGCATCGGCAAAGCAACTGCTCTCTTGTTTGCCCAGAAAGGATATGACTTAGTAATGGCGGCGCGTCAGGCTGACCGCTTGGAAGCGGCAGCACAGGAAGTGCGATCGCTCGGTCGAAAAGCCCTAGCTGTTCCCACCGATGTGAGAGACCCAGAACAGGTGAAAAGCCTGGTTGAGAAGGCGCTGGAAGAATATGGCGCTATCGATGTCCTAATCAATAATGCAGGTCGTTATATATCCGGGCCAGCAGACTCGTTTTCCCTAGACGATTGGCACCAGACGATAGACCTCAACCTGTGGGGATATATTCATACGATTCACGCCCTATTACCTCATTTTCTAGAGCGAAAACAGGGCACGATTGTTAATCTGAGTTCTATCGGCGGCAAAGTCCCCGTTCCTTATCTTGTGCCTTACAATACCAGCAAGTTTGCGGTAACTGGATTGACCGAAGCGCTGCACTCAGAACTCGCACCCAAAGGCATTCATGTTTGTGGGATTTACCCGAATCTAATCAAGAGTAGTTTGATGGAACGGGCAATCTTTGGAGGTAAGAATGTAGAAGATGCCCAAGCGCGTCGAGATCAGCTCGATCTGGTGCTGAGTACCCCAGTGGTGGAGAAGCCGGAGGATGTGGCAAAGGCAATTTGGGAGGCGGTGAAGCATCAGCGGGCTGAGGTGTTGGTCGGTTCCGCCAATCTATCGAAAGCCTCTTACAATATGTTTCCTGGCTTTATGCAGTGGGTGTTTCGGAAAACCTTCCAGCTCAAAGATAAGGAAGCATAGCCATATCGCCCCTCATTCAGCAATCTGGGAAGAACCCCTCCCCGCAAAGGCGCTGTCTCGTCTTTGCGCCTTTGCGCCTTCGCGCGAAAAATATTTGTATATACTAACCGCGATAGTTATCTGGGTTCCCCAATTAAGGTGAATCCTGCCCAGTCTTTGGGATTGGGATTTTGTTGCTTAATTTTGAGCATGGCTTGGCGCAAGGCTTTGGCTTTATCGTCGTTCTGCTTCAACTGCTTGTAAAATTCACTCATTAACGCACCTGTGGGAGCATCTGGCGCAGACCACAAAGGCACGATCGCAGTCGGAACACCCGCTGCAATCAGAGAAGTAGACAAACCAATTACTCCATCGCCAGTTGTTTTACCCTTGCCGTTTTCAACAGCAGTGAAAACGACTAATTC
>NZ_JACJOQ010000671.1:0-5457 GCF_014695635.1 Coleofasciculus sp. FACHB-712
TACAAATGTCCCTCTACCATCCGAGCGAACTACTGCAAGAAATACTCATTTTACCTCCAAACTAAAGTAGATAATTTTCTAAAGTTTAAATATTTATAAAGAAATCTGGAAGTATAGTTTTTATATGTTTAAACCAATTGAACAGCCGCTCATTTCGCTTTTGTCTTTTTAGCGCGATCTCACTTGAGTTTCAGCCATTCGCTCTCTAGGATACCAAGACTTTTTCGGTCTGTCCTCTCCACCCAGAGGGATAGGCTAAAAGAGCGATCGCGCTCTTGATTGGGTAGAGAGTGCGATCGCACTCTCTCACGATTTTCTTTCTGAATGTAGTTACTGACAAGAATCTTGCTCAGTCGCCACTCGTCTGACAACTGTATAGGATAAGTTGGTTAGCAAGTAAAGGCAGGAGCGAACAAGCTACCAAAATAATGGGTAAATCCTTTATCAGAAAACATCTCTACTCAACGCTTGTTTTAAGCTTTCGTAAGAAGTTACGTCTATTGCAGCACTTCTAAAAGTACAAAATGCACATGGATTAAGGCTTGAACATTCAAAAAAACTAGGAGAAATATCCTTTAATGAGCTAGAAAGCCCTTCAATTGTTTCTGCCATCAAAGCTTTTCCAATTTCTTCCTTTACTGTTTCCTCTTTAAGATGTGTAAAATCAAGAATCTCTGGTTTCTCTAATACTTCACGCATCATAATTTCCCGGAATTCTTCATAGGTTTCACCGCTCGAAGCATTTTTAAGCGCTTGAATGAAACTCGATTCACAATTTTTATTGTTTGCTTCATCCTTTTCAGGTAATTGATTTGTTAATTCAGAAACTTTTTTATAGATTTCTTCAAAAGAAACCAAAATTTTCCGCGTCTTTAGCTCAATATCTTTTTCATCGAGATTGTTAATTGACAAAACTTCTTTCAAAATTCTAAAAGCCAACTCTGAATTGTCCATTTTTGCCTTTCTAGTTTTTTCTAGTTATTATGAATAATTATATATCAATTAAGACTACAATAATATTTTATTTAAACCAAGAACACAACAAACATTACCCGGTTTAATTAGATTTTGTTACAAATATTGCGTTCTTCCCTATTTAATTTATAATTATTTCTCAGATAACTAGATAATGATTTACAACTATATTCAACTAAATCATTTATACTATTATTCCTGGGAGGATTTAAATCCATACTCCAAAGTCTCACGCTTCTATCAGCACCAGCAGAAGCAATTATTTGATCAACAGGACTAAAACTTACACTAAAAACAGAAGAACCATGCCAAAAGGTTTTTAATAAATTACCTTCTTTGCTCCAGAGCTTTACAGTTCCGTCTTTGCTACCAGAAGCAAAAATTTGACCATTAGGACTAAAACTAATGCTGTAAACCATATCATTATGGTCTGTTAATACTCTTTGTGGTTGGTTGGATGATAAACTCCAAATCCTTATGGTTCTGTCTCTACTCCCAGAAACAATATTTTTATCGTCCGGACTGAACTTTACACTAAAAACTTCATCTGTATGCCCTCTCAATGTTCTTAAAGGCTTATCCTTATTAGATGTTAAACTCCAAACTTTTATAGTGCCATCTGCACTGGCAGAAGCGATTTGCCGACCGTCAGAATTAAAAGTCACACTGTTAACTTCAGCATTATGATGGAAAGTTTTTATTAATGAATTATTTGATACCTGCCAAACTCTCACAGTATTATCAAAATTCGCAGACGCAACCATTTGACCATTAGGACTGAACTTCACTCTTAAAGCAAGTTTTTTAGAATTATTTAGATATCCTGGTGGTTGTAATTCTTTCTTGAAAATACTATTAGATATGTCTCTAATACTAATAATGCCATCCCCATCAGTAAAAGCAATTATATGATTATTAGGGCTAAAATCAACCCCCCAAACAGTTTTTTTATGATTAAAGGATTGTGTATCTAAAAACTTACCTTCTTTACTCCAAAGCCTTAAATATCCATCTTGGCTTGCAGAAGCAATCAGGCTACCGTCTGGACTAAAGCTAACATCGTTCACCTCATCAACATGCCCTTCTAAACGATTACGCTCACGGATGCTAGAGATTATGGGTTGTAAAAGATTGAGTGCATACGACTGCTCCCCTCCGTTCGTTTTCAACTGCTTCAGCACTTGCACACTTTCTATCAAGGCTTCAAGCTGTTTATTGGCAGCAAATAACTCTTGAGGCCTTGAAATCAAAGCCTCTAAAACGGCTTTTTCTCGTTGTTTTGCTTGTTGTTGAAGTCTAATAGATAAGGCTGCAACTACTGCCAGTCCAATTGTTGCTACAGACAGCCACCAATTTCTTTGCTTTTGAACCTTAGTTCTGGCTTCAGCCTCTCTAGCTTTTGCTGCTTCTTCTCTAGCTTCCGCCTCGGCTTTATCCTTTGCTATAAGAGATTTTTCTATATCAGCTAGGGCTAAAGCTTCGGCTGCCTTAGCTTTTTCTGCTTCAGCTAAGGCTAAAGCTTCAGCTTCCCGTTTTGCTGCTTCTATTTTTTCTTGCAGTTCGCGATCGCGTCTCTCCACGCTCTTCTTCAAAAACTCCGCTTCTAGGGGAGGAAGTTGAGTTTGAGTATTATTCACCCACTCTTCAATTGCTGCCAGACGCGCACCTGTCAGTAGCGCATCATCGGATTTTTGAAACCTTTCGAGCCATTCGCGGCAATCATCCTCTAAACTTTGCTTGAGGCGGATATTCTCGCGGTTGTCTTCAATCCAACTGCGAAGTAATTTCCACTCGGATAAAAGGGCTTCATGGGCAACTTCTATGGTGTTTTCATCGGTGATAACTAAGCGTTGCTGTTGATCTGCTAGCAGTCTGACTATTTGTTGCAGTTGTTCGGGGGAATCTGCGATCGCGCTCAATTCTTCCCAAGCGGCACGACGGCGTGTTACCTCGTTGCCGTCACCTAACTTCACCAATCTCATGAATAGGCGACGCACAAAAGCTTGATTCTCTGGAATAAAACTCCGATATAGAATAGTCGCTCGGTTATCCAACGCGCCTTTGACTCCGCCAATCTCCTCGTAGTCTTGCCAAGTCAAAAGCGGTTGTCCAGAGGGGGAATCCTGTTCGCAAAATTTTCGCCACAACTCAGAAAGCGCATATTGCAACAAGGGTAATGCTCCTGGTTGATTTTCCACATCTTCTGCAATTTGCGACACTAACCCAGGCTCAAATCCGACGCCATGAAGCTCTGCGGGTTTTTCAATTGTCTCCACTATTTCTGAGTGAGATAGTAGCTCAACAACATAAGTTGTCGGTTGAGTGCGATTAATTAAATTTACCGCTTCTGGATAGGCAGCGCATCGGTCGAGAAAATCTCCCCGAATCGCGACAATCACTCTGGTGATTCGGTCGGAAGCCGTTGCTTCATCCGCCATCAACCGCATGAAAGATTGTCGCTTTGCTTCATCATTGCAGAGGGTAAATACCTCTTCAAATTGGTCGATAAATAGGACAAACGGCTTATTTTCCTGATGTCGTCGAGTCAGGATCTCTGTTAGTTTTCCTAGAGGATCGATGCCAGGAGTAAAAATCTCGATTTCCCACTGACTGCTACCGGGAAGGCGATCGCTTTGGAGTTCTGGCAACAATCCTGCTTTTACTAGAGAAGACTTGCCACACCCCGATCGACCAATGACCGAGAGAAATCTAGCATTATTGAGTCTTTGTAGCAGTGCCCAGATAGCTTGTTCGCGCCCGAAAAAATATTTTTCTTTCCCTAACTCAAAAGCTTGTAGTCCCTGATATGGATTTTCTCGATTGAAAGTCAAAGTAACGGATGGAGTGTTTTCATTTAGCGGATAATTCACTACCGTAATTGACTTACCCCAACCCATGCGGATTGGTTCCTGCCTTTTACCTTTGAGCTGTCTGCTGATGTGATCGAATAAGCGATCGCCACTGACACTTCCATCTTTTCCAGCATTCTCTAACGCCAACCCATCGAGAACGGCTCCCGTAAAGACATCGTGCTTTTCATCGTGCATCGCCCACGCTTGCTCGAAGGTTCTACAGGCTGTAATTATGTAGTAATCTTTTTGGGAGCTAAAAGCTGTAAGCGTTTGTTCTACTAACTGGCGTTCCAGAAAATAGCCACCATGACAGCAATCGAGTAGCAAAACTAAACTACTGAGTTCGGCAGCTCGAATCAGCTCATTGAGACTATCTAAGGCAATTCCATGTTGTTGCCCGACAATACGCTTCCCATCCGTCTCCAGCACGCAATCCGAAGTTGCTAAATACCCTTTAGTTTGCCCTAAATTATCTGATACTGTAATCCCGTGTCCGCTGAAGTAGATGAGCGCATCGCTTCTATATGCCTGTTCCAGCAGAAACGTTCTTAAAGCTTGCCCCAGTTCGGTGCCAGTTACCGCCTTTGTCCCAATTTCATAGTCGTTCTGCTGTTGATTCCAACGCTCAGGCAGTCGTTTAACAATCTGGAAGTCGCCGTATTGCTTGAGTATCTGTCCTACAGCCTCTGCATCGGTTACTGTCTTGGGAAGGCGTGATAAGTTTGAGCTTTGATATTCGGAAATTCCAATAACAAGGGCGTATCGAGCCATTTAGCAACCTGGTTTCAAAATATTGAATTAGTTGACAGGCACCCTTAAAGACGATGTTAATTGAGACACCAGGATAGCTTAGCAAGAGCGAAACTGGCTTTAACTTTACAAAAAACACACGAAAACTTACAAAGAGACAGCCCATGTCAGAAGTGCAACGTCTGCTTATAGAAGAGGATGGTCAAAAATACGAAATATACGTTGAGACAAAATCTAGTCCCATCATGCCCCCTGCAACAGCACCCGAAGATTACGATCCCAACCAATCAATGGGCTTCCGAGAAGACGCTGTCATCAAAATGCAGCAAGCGCGGCAAATGATTCGGGGCTACGCAACTTATGCCATCAGTGCTTTTAAAGACTTCGGTGCCGCTGAGATTGAGGAAGTGACACTGAAATTTGGCATGAAACTGGGTGGTTCAGCAGGTATCCCTTATATTACTGAAGGGAAGGCTGAGAGCAACTTAGAAATCGAAGTCAAGTGTAAGTTTCCCGATAAATCAAAACCGGGTTCGCCGCCGCAAAATTCAGTATCCTAAAGCACAACGATTGAAAACAAAAACCTCACTTTTCTTGAAAACTTCCAATCTGGGCTAAATCATCCCTGAGTTTCACCCAGAGGGTAGAACCCGAAAGCTGCCAGCCTTTGTACCGTGTTGGTTGTGGAGAGGGAGTTATTCATGCAGATACAGACACCGGATTGGGTTAAGCACGCGGTTTTTTACCAGATTTTTCCGGATCGCTTCGCTAAAACGAAGCATTCTCACAAGCGGCTTTTGAAGGATACCCGATGGGAAGATTGGCACGAAATACCGACGCTTCAAGGGTACAAGGGCGGTGATTTGTGGGGGGTGATGGA
>NZ_JACJOQ010000672.1:0-3795 GCF_014695635.1 Coleofasciculus sp. FACHB-712
GGGACAGTTATTGAAGCAGATTTTTATCACGCCAATCAGTTTCTTCCCTTAAATGATGAAGAAATCGTTTCGCTTGTACAACAAGATTTAGCAACTTGTATCCCGGCTTTTCGGGAAGCGAAAGTAATCGATAGTAGTGCAATCCGTCTGCCGCGTGCAGTAACTCACTTTTTCCCTGGTAGCTATCAGTATATGTTGCCAGGAGAGACGAGTATCAAGAATGTCTTTATGAGTGGTGATTGGATTGTTACCCGTCACGATTCCTGGTCGCAGGAAAAGGCTTATGTGACAGGTTTGGAAGCGGCAAATTTGGTGATTTCCCGCTTTGGACGTGGGAGTAAGGCTTTACTTTTACCAGTCGAGGCGGATGAACCGCATATTCAATTTGGTCGGTCAATTAACCAAACAATACGCAGTTTCAGCAAAACTTTCTTACCTGATTTTTGGCTACCTTAAGATGCACACTATCACAATTACGATTCCTGATGACCACTTAGTGAAGTTGCAAGAAACCGCCACTCGCCTTGGTATTTCCCTGGAAGAATTGATTCTGATGGGTGTTGAAGAAATTCTCAATCAGCCAGAACAAACTTTGCAAAGTGCTGTAGATTATGTGCTGAAGAAAAATGCTGAACTTTATAAGCGCCTAGCATGACGAGAGGAGTTTACTGAGTGGCTTCGCAGTCATATTGTTGAAAGGTAGAATAAATAGAATGCTATTCGGCGATCGCGTTTTTCTGGGAATGCGATCGCTTTTCACCAGAGATACACAATTGCCCTACAATATTACAATCATCATTCCGCCTTGCGAGAACCTTGATAAGTAATGAAACAGATGATACAGGGGAATAGGGTTAATAATTACACTATTACCAACTCTGAACAAGCCCTTCATTCTTCAGTAGCAAGAACGGCTCTCTACGAAAAATTTAAGACAAAAATTATTGCTAATCCTTGCTTGAACAGAAGGCTGGTTAGTTTTCAGGCCAATAAGGAAACTCCATTTTATAGCTGGTTTAAGTATAAAGAAGGATTTTCAGAACGATTAGTTACGTATCTGCTGCAAAACTTCAAGCGACAACCAGGTATTTTGCTCGATCCATTCGCGGGATGCGGTGCAGCTTTATTTGCTGCAAGTTCCTTGGGGTGGCAAAATATGGGAATTGAACTTTTGCCTGTCGGCATTTATGCAATCCAATCTCGAATTTTAGCTAATAAAATCAATATTAAAGAGTTTAATTTGGTAGTTGATGAAATAATAAAAATCAACTTTGCCGATTACTATGACCCCTGCTACCAAATCAAGCACATTGCCATTACTCGTGGTGCGTTTCCTTCTAATGAAGAAAATCAACTGGTTGGTTATATTTCCTATTGTCACAAGTTAGTCACGAATGACGATATTCGCAATTTACTTCTATATGCCGCTTTTTGTATACTTGAGGATATTAGCTATACCAGAAAAGACGGACAATATTTGCGTTGGGATGCCCGTTCAGGTCGTTCTCTGGGAAAGCAAACCTTTAATAAAGGAAAAATATTAACTTTTTCTGATGCGATTCTCCAAAAACTTAAGCAGATAACATCAGATTTAGATGTCTGCTCAATCCAACTGGATTTATTTGGCGATAGTCTAGTATCCGAATTTGCAGCCATAAAGCCTGGTTATGTTGAAAATCCGGAGCCTATACTTTACCAAAAGTCTTGTCTCGAAATTCTTCCCACTCTGCAAGACAACAGTATTGATTTTGTAATAACTTCGCCACCCTATTTGAACCGATATGATTACACTCGCACGTATGCACTTGAGCTAGTCTTTCTGGGGTGCAGTGAAGAGAAAGTAAAGCAGCTACGGCAGGCAATGCTTTCATGCACTGTGGAGAACCGAGATAAACGCACTCAACTAGAGCAGTATTACACAGGTATAGGACGCGCTCAGGAGTTTTTGAAAATCGATTCCACCTTCCAACAACAAACGGCGTTACAAGAAGTTTTGACAATTTTGGAAGCTGCTAAAAAAGAAGGGAAATTAAATAACGTCAACATTGCCAGAATGGTGCATAATTACTTTTACGAAATGTGCTTTGTCACTTATGAATTAGCTCGAAGCCTTAAGCCGGGGGGCATAGTGGCAATAGTAAATGATAACGTTCAGTATGTTGGTGAGGAGATACCTGTAGACCTTATTTTATCTGATATGGCAGAGTCTTTCGGGCTGACAACTCGATACATTTGGACATTGGGTCGTGGCAAGGGCAATAGTAGTCAGCAAATGAGAGATCGAGGTCGCGCCGAGCTTCGGAAATGTGTATATATTTGGGAAAAAGAAGTGATCACATGACATCAGATGAAGTAAATCGTATAAACTATCGACTACGATCAACGTTTTTTTATCGCAAACTCAAGGAATACAAGACGCTATCTTTACGCAATAAAATTGATCAAATATTACCCGCAAAGCATCTCTACAGTTGGCAATGCTGGGCTGATTGGGGCATTGGCGAGGATGCTTTTGCCTACATCAACGAGCATGGTAACTTACAGCTCATTCAAGTATTTTGCCACCCCAGCTTAATTCGCGAACACTCTATACTAATAGCCTACTATCGTAATATTGCTGCTCTTTCCCAGAAAGCGGTTAAGTCTTTAGTAAATATAGATGTTAAAAAACTTGAAATTGATGAAGAAAATCGCTACCCTCTAAAGGAAGACCAAGCCAAGAGACTTGCCCAGCTTTTTAATGAACACATCTCGCTCATCATTGATAGCTCTATAGAAAGTCTTACAGAAGATGAATTATATGGAATATTGCTGGCATCAACGGGGACGCAAATTGACGGCTCCTGGCGTAATGCTATTGGGGAAGAAGCAGAAAAAGTTGTTCAACGTCTTCTCGTGAAAGAGGCTAAAGAGCGCAACTTTCTTGCAGCTCTCCTCCCACGTGTGGGTACGGCAATTGAATTATACAATCCTGAGAAACTTGAGGAACAGTTAGGAAATATTGAGCGCTATAAGGGTGTGAGGTTAGTTAATCAAACCTCAATGCTCTTTTCCAGTGAGCCTGATATTTCACTGCTGGGTAAGCAGGGTACAACAGTTGGTGTAATTGAGGTTAAGGGAGGCACTGACCCCGCTGGCGCACTTGAGCGTTACGGTGCGGCAAAAAAATCTTTTGAGGAAGCTTTTCGCAGGAACAGTCAAGTTAAAACTATTCTCGTTGCTAGCTGTATTACCCCTGAGGTGCATACTCGTATTCAGAATGATTCAATAATCTCTACCTATTTTAACTTGACTGAAATTTTGAGCGAAGATTCAACAAAATACGAGCAGTTTGTGCAAGAAGTCTTTTCTATTCTAAGGACGTAAGCAAGGAATTAAACCTGCAACTGTATCAATAGTAGAGGTGCAAGCTTTTAATTATAGGACCCGATCGCGTCTTCTCCTCATTAACGCGATCGCATCCTCATTACCCACTCAACTTGATATCGTGGTAGAAAACGCGGGGTTAAGTCCTATGGTGACGACAGCGAAAACCACTCAAGGGCGGGGTGTACTTAGAAACATCAGTTGGCAAACGTTTGAAACAATACTTACAGAGATGGGGGAAGATCGTAACACTCGACTGGCTTACGATCGCGGAACGCTGGAAATTATGACCCCGCTGATGCCTCATGAGCATAACAATAGGCTGCTAGAACACTTGGTTTTCGCTTTAGCTGAGGAACTGAACCTCAATCTCAGAAGCGCTGGATCTCTCACTTGTAAGCGTCCAGACCTTCAGCGGGGTGTTGAACC
>NZ_JACJOQ010000673.1:0-2501 GCF_014695635.1 Coleofasciculus sp. FACHB-712
GACCTCAAGCAGATTACCAATCTCACACCCGAACGACGGAAAATTCTCCGCTTTTTGGGAACCGATGCCAGTCGTTATTATCAACTCTGTTGACCTAACAGCTTGATTTGGCGTAGGTTGCCGTTGACTCCTATTTCAAAAAATCTCTTTGACTCTACCCAGAACCTGCGGAATGTAGGTTTATTGTGATGCGATCGCTTATATCTTTAAGGCATACTATCCTTAATATTGAGCTAGATTAATGGATAGGAGGAAATACGCGATCGCATCTAGTTCATCCACCTATTTCACTGCGAGCCACTAATTTTTTTGCCTCCGAATAAGACGAAATATTTTATTTTCTTAAAAAAGATGAAAAGGAACAACAATCATGAAATTGCAGAATCCCAAAATTAGATTATTCCTTCTCGTCTTGGCTTGTGCAATTGTTTTCAGTATTCAATCCTTATCTTTAGCACAAAAAGACCCTCAACTAGCCACCCAACCGACTATCTTACCAGCTTCCCAATTACTCGCTCAACAAAACGGCAAGTTAATTATTACTCAATTAAATCGTGAGTTTCAGATAAATTTAAACGAAACCGCTATTTTATCTGATGAAAATATTTGGGTTAAATTTACTGACATCACAGAAGATTCGCGCTGTCCTATTAATGTTCAGTGTATTTGGGCGGGACGAGCAAAAATCGTGGTAAATATTTGGAAAGGCAGTCAAAATACAGGAGATTTTGTTTTGACCACTGGTGGCGGAAATCCAGCATTAGCAGTTCAAAACTTTGACAGCAACTATAATATTAAGTTTGTAGACCTTCAGCCAGCTCCCATTAGTGGATCAGAAACTCAAAAATCAGCTTATACTGCTGCTCTCGTGATTTCTAAAACAACAGACAAGATTTAGTCTTGTAACTTGCGTAGGCAGGTTTCGTTTGTGTAGGTGCGGTTTCAACCATCCGTGCAAGAGGTGAGGGATTCTGACCTGCTGGCATATCGCAATTCAAATACGATTGCTATAGCATTTTTTTAACTATAACCATATCAAATTAGAAGCAAATAACTAAAAGATGAAGCACATAAACATTATTATTTCTAGCATTCTTCTAACTACGAGCCTGACGGCTACAGCAGCCTACAGTCAAAGCGTTTCCCCACGCCCAACTCTACTTCCCACATCCAGCCCTATTCCAAATTCAAATCAAATTAAACCCAACAACTGGGAGATAAATGTAAAAGAAATTTTAGAAACTCCTAATTTGGCTGACTGCAAATTTTGGATGATGCTTGGGGTAATCCTCGCTGCTGGAAGCCTAGGTGGGTTAGTCTACGAACTGCTCAATCTCCAGGGAAATATTGAGTTACCTCATAAGCCGACCGATGATGATTTAGCAGTAAAGTTTGCCTATGCTCATTCTACAAATGTGATTGATTTAGGGGTAGTGGCACGGTTACTCATTGGTGCCCTTGCTGCACCTCCAGCTATCGCGATTGTCCGACCAGAAACGGCTTTTATCCTGTTAGCAACCTCCGCCGTTGCTGGTTCCGCAGGTACTTTGATCTTTCGCGCTCTACAGGATCGGTTATTAGTCGCGGTACTTCAAACTGGGATAAACGAGGTCAGTGCAAGAAGTATTAAACCGCAACAACCAATCGATGAAGCAATTAAAGATTTTGACAAGTTAGTACAAGAAGTGCGAAAGCATTCAGAAAGTCCTAGAGGCTTGACTGAGCTAAAGTTTACTAGAGACGCGACTTTAGACCCCAGCGACTTCGAGGAAGTCAGCAAACATTTGAATCAAATTCAAGGAGTAAATCCTAAAGTAGACGAAGCGATTGAGATTTTCAAAGAGCTGGTGGAGGAAGTGCGAAAACACTCCGAAAGTCCTAGCGGGACGACTAAACTGAAGATTACTAAGGGTACCGTTTTGCCATTTGAGCATTTACAGAAGATAAAAACACTTTTATGGCAAGCTAAAAAAGACACGGAAACAACTACATCCGCAAATGATAGCACTCCTGAATTAGCATCTAAGCCGACTCCACCCGCTGACGGCAGTACTCCTTCTCACAACTGAAATAAATTCAAGCACACGAATAAGAGAATCCTGACGGATGCAGTTGCCTTGAAAAAACAGAATTAATACTAGTTGCAATAAAAGTTTACAGTCAAATCTTGTCGTGCGATATCTTGAGTTTTGTCAGTTAACCAGTAGGGATATTGTAGTCTAATAGAAATAGAATTATTAGGTTGTTACTCTATTAAGTTTAAGCATATGCAGGCTGGATGATATTTGTTCAATCTATCGGAAGAGGGAATTATTTGAACAATTTGTGATAATGGAACATCTGTCTAGAGAGCGGTTTAGCTGATAAGCCAAATGAAGTAAATATAGAATTGCTAAACCTAATGAGATTGTGTTCTATGCAACCAAATTATTTTACGAAAGGGCTTTCAACTGTAGGACGTTGGCTGGCTACAACGCTGTTTTGCGTGTCAGCGATCGCGT
>NZ_JACJOQ010000674.1:0-6659 GCF_014695635.1 Coleofasciculus sp. FACHB-712
TTTCCCATTCCGTCTCTATCTTTGGGATTTTCACGATTGATCGCGCTTATGAATTACTTTCATGGTGCAGTTCCCATACCTCTTCAAATGAACGAGTTCCTATTTTCTGCTGCCTAGAGTGACAGAAGAGCGATAGTTAGCCGCTGCTCACCCTACACCTGTTTCTAAATATTATTTTTTGAAGTAATTATTTATCATTTTTTTTGATTCCTGCTCCAATTGTTCGATTAAAGTCTGTTGACTTTTCTCAGGTAAGCTTTTAAAAGTGCTTTCATAAGATTCGTTAAATGTTTCTATTACATCATTCACAAATAATTGAAAAACTTTGTCTATTGCTTTTGGGTCTTTACCAGAAACCCGGCCTACTTTTGATAGAGTATTCATCAATCTATTTTCTGTAACCAATGCAAGCATCGCCTCATGGAGCCATTTTTCATCACTCAAATAGTGAGAAGATGTTGCTAATTTTTGGTCGCCCCACTTTTCTGCCTGATGGAATCGGCTCTCTTCAGCGAATTTTGGAATTTTTCTCTTCAAGACCGGCCTAATTCTTCCCTTGGAAGTATCTATATAGATCGACTTTACAGGTTTAATGACAATCCCTTCCGCCTGATTGCTAAACGGCAATTTGGGTAAACCTAATAAGGCAGGAATGGTAGAATCAAACTCTATCTTCTGTGCAAGCGCTTGTTCGTATTTTCCAGTAAATAGCGGTTTAGCACCCTGCATTTCTACTTGCTGAAATAATTTCAGCGCTTTCTCATAATCTATGTAATCTCGTTTTGCCGTTCTATTATTTTCTTCAATAGCAATATCAAAAGCACAAAACTCAATTTTAGGTGAATAATAGATTCCTGTTTGGACAGCCTGAACACTAGGAACAGGAACTACGTCAGGATGGGGATATTCTCCGCCAAACAATTCCCCATACACAGAAACTCTAAACGTTTCCGGACGTTCCAACTGGATAATTTTGAATATATCTTTGGCTTGTTGGGCTAATTTATATCTAAGCGTTTGATATCCAAAAAAGTCTTCGTCTGGCTGCAATAATTCTTTTCTCTTGGCAAAGCGAACGTCTGAGCCGTCTGCGATTATACAGAAATTCGCCCCGTGAATTTTTTCAGTTACCACCCAGGCAGTTTTCTTGAAAATGCGATAATCTGATTCTGTTAAATTCCAATTATTCGAGCTTTCCGGTATTTTTTCATAGCTGATATGCGTCCAGCCGGTGAAGTTGCTTTCTTGTTTGTCCATCGGTTTTATTTTTTTGGAAAGAAGCTGAGAAAATGCGATCGCGTGGCTGGTTGAGGGATGCGATCGCGATTGAGCCGCTTGTGCCTTGAGTGCCTATGTAATTCAGATCACTCGAAAGGCTGAGAATTTTCACACGTTACTCATCGAAGCGATCGCGCGGCGGGACGGAAAGGGGTGAGATATTAAATATCGTAGAGTTGACGCCCAACAACCATGCTTCCCCAAATCCAACTGCTCCCCGGTGCTATCTCTGAAATCCTAGCTTCTGTCAGCGAAACTGGTATTCTGACTCTGGCTGACCGTTATGGACTGATGGCAGCCGCTCTGGATGAGTCTTTGGATGAGGAAGAAAGAGGTTGCGTCAACAGACTGCTGCGTTCTGTACTCAAAGGACGGGTAATAGTAGTGGCTGACCTCTCCGCTGCCGCTTAATCTCGAAGTAAGGAAATGTGCATTGCTGCTGCCAGGACAATGGGCGTTGAACTCAGCAGCGATCGCATTCTAAAATTTTGAACCAAAATCGCAACTAGATGAAGCTTCAAGCTTATCAAGAGCGATCGCGTGGTTGGTTGAAGGGATGCGATCGCGTGGCTGGTTGAGGGATAAGATGGAGCACAACTCGTGAAGGCAGATTTTCTGCGTGCAGCCGCGATTTTAATTTTCATAGCCGAGAGTAGCGCGGACAGCATTAAGATTTTTACGGACAGTAACACTGAGAGGATAATCTGCCCCCAACCGTTGCTCACAAATAGCCAAGGCTTGTATATATAAGGGTTCAGCGTCCCTATAGCTACCCTGAACATCGTAGAGAACTGCTAGATTATTTAAGCTAGCTGCTACATCAGCATGGTCTTCTCCTAGTATGTTTTTTCTCAGTTCCAAAGCCTGCTCAAAGAATTTTTTAGCCTCGCTATAGAAGGTTTTACGTTGGTAGAAACATCCCAAGTTGTTCAGGCTATTAGCTAAGTTGGGATGGTTATTCCCTAGGCAATGTTGTAATAGTTCTAAAGCTTGTAGAAAAAGCGTTTCTGCTTTGTCCTCAAAACCCTGAAATGAGTAAATTTCTGCCAGGTTATTCAGAATAACTGCCATATCAGGATTATTCTCTCCAAATAAACAGCGGATGAGTTCTAAAGCTTGCAAAAATAATAGTTCTGCTTCGGAGTATCGGCCTTGCTCAAGGTAGAGCGTTGCTAGATTATTCAGTAATTTTATTATTTGAGGTTCTGCCTGTCCTGCCCAGCAGCGAATGAGTTCTAAAGCTTGCAAAAACAGTTGTTCTGCTTCGTGGTATCGACCTTGCTCACAGTAGAGTAATGCCAAATTACTCATCGTTTTCACCGGGGGATGCTCCTGTATCGGTAAGCGCTGATGAAGTTCTAAAGCTTCTAAAAAGAGTGGTTCCGCTTCGTTGTAACGGCTTTGATCACGGTAGAGATTTGCTAGATTATTCAGGGTTAGTGCAACATAACAATTCTCCTCTCCCAGCAAACGACGATAAAGTTCTAACGAACTTACTAAAAGTGGTTCGGCTATACAATAACGACCCTGATATTGGTAGAGGAGTGCCAAATTATTCAGGCTAGTTGCCACTTGAAGATGATCTGAGCCTAAGCGTGATTCAGTAACGGAAAGACACTGCTTTAACCAAGGTTCTGCTAGGTGATACAACCCTTGACCTTGGTAAAACCAGCCTAACCCTGTAAAAGTCCAGATTAAATCATCATTGGCCAGCAAGTTTGTCAAGTTTTTAGCTGCTAGTGCTACATGAGGTATAGCAGGGCTAACTTCTGCAATCACCTCACGGGTTGGCTGCTCAGGAATCTGCTTTGCCACTGCCACCATTGTTCGACAATACGCGATCATTAGATTATCTAGCTGGTCAAACTGTCCCAACTTCTCCCGAAAAAATTCCCGAATCAGCTGATGTAAGAGGTAGGTTCCGTCACCCATGCGCTGAAGCAGATGCAGATTCAGAAGGAAATCGTCTCTCATTTCTTCCAGGTCTTCTGGATCTTGATCGGGCGCGGCTTTTTCCACCAACTTCCAAGGAATGGGAGCAGGAGCAAATAAACTCAGTAGATACCCTAACTGCTTTGCCTCATCGTTCAATGTTTCCCAACTCAACTCAAAGGCTCCTTTCACTGCCCATTTTGCGGTCATGTCTGGATCTCGTTTTTGGAGTGACTTTTCATTGAACCCTTTATCTTCTAGCCGTTGCAGCATTTCTGCCAGCAACAGATCAGGTTTCCGATCCAAATATCGCCCTACTAATTCCAACCCCAAGGGCAAATAACCCAACCCCGCACAGAGTTTTTTAGCTTCGGTTAATTCCTGTTGGATGCGTTCCTCTCCTACAAGTGACACCAACAACTTTAAGGCATCTGGTTCATATAAAACATCTAAGGACAAGGGCTGAATTGACCTACCTAACCGCTGGATTCTTGTTGTCATCAAAACTTTAAAACGTGGTTCCACTGGTGGTAGATATGGCTGGATGCGCTCATAGTCAGTGACATCATCCAAGACTATTAACACATCGCCAGATTGCCAGCGTCGCCAACAGAAATCAACCTGAGTCTTTAAATCCCAATCTTCTAGGGGGTTTAATGCGAACTGCGATCGCGCAAAGCGCACCAACTCAATCCCCATATCCGGTTCTTTTCCTGGTAGCCAGCAAACTCCACCTACGTAGTTAGCTAAATGTTGCTGTGCGTATTGAATCGCCAGTTCCGTTTTGCCTACTCCACCCATCCCAGCGATGGCAGAAATAATCGGTACCTGGCTCTTTTGCTGTAACAACTGGTGTAGAGTTTCGAGTTCACGCGAACGTCCAACAAACTGCTTGGGAATAACACCACTGCGGGGAATATTCTCGTAGCGTGTCGCGCTAACCTCAGATATCTGCTTTGGTTCTGGGGTTTGGAGGGCTGTATTCCACTCGTTGGGATCGACAATATCCGCCGGATGCAAATTTAAGGCTCTGGCAATCTTTTCAATAGCGTCTCTTTGAATCTTGCGTCCCCAATGTGGGTTGAAAAGATGCCTAACCCGATCCAAACTTACATCCGCCTTTTCTGCCAAAATTTCGTGAGTGTATCCCTTCTCCAATCTTTTAGCTTCAAGCCTTGTCAGCCCCTCATGGCTAGCAAAAAAGCCACGAGGCTTACGCTTTTGAGTCATAGATAACGGATAGATTCAGTTACGGCTACTAATACCTTAGCCAGCTTCAAGTGTCTTGTGGGAATGCAGATAACTGATTTTAACTATCTGTACCTATCTGCATTGATTCTCTCTGTTGTCAGCCCTGTTTACCTCGATATGCTCCAAATCGTAACTTTGAGGTATCCCATCCATGACCCAGCTTAACGGCGCATATATCGGCTATCCTGGCTGTCACGTCCACGACCTTATTTCACCAGATGATTTTGATAGTGAATTAAATATTCCCCATGTTGAAGAAATAATCAAATTTGGTCGCAGTATTGGGATATCAAAAATTACCATCAAACCGGGTTATGAACAATGGTGGAACATTCTCCATGAAATTGGTCACTTTGCTGTCAAGCCTGATAGCTATATTCAAATGTGGCGATCGCATGGAGCGCCCGACGGTATTCCTAATCTAAACTGGTTTGCTGGTCAGAACGTAATTAAACCCGAAGATCCAACACCTGATGAGTGGGGAGTCCGAGCTTGGTGCTTATCAGTTTTAGAATTGAAAGGCTGGCTCAATCCCCTACAATGTATTGATTGGCCTGTCGCTAATGACTGGGAAGGACGAGGAAGAAATAACCCTCATTTGTGGATGAAGTCAGAAATAACTAGTCGTTGTCATCCCCTCTATAAAAATGGATTTAGGCAATTAGCAGCTATAGGTATCGACTTCAACCGTGGCATCTTGCGTCCCACAAAAGAAATCGTGACTGTTGGCTGGCAACCAGTGTTTCGTTGGCAGGTTGCCGAAAGTACAGAGGACATCAGCTTTTAATGGATTCACCGACTCGCGCTTGGCTGAACCCATCGAAACTGATAAGGTTCACCTTTTGACCCCCAAACTTGATTTCCTGCGGCATCAAAAGCCCGATCTAATGTGTCCATTCCCGTAGAATGCAACACAATTCTATTTGTTACTTTCACTGCGCCTTTGTAGTCGCTGGAACAACCTGCCTTCGGTGTCTCGCCGATGTAGTTCTCACCGTCAGGTTTTAAAAATACGCTGCATTTAGCAGCACCAATATCGGTTAATTTGATGACACGTTTTGCTTCTGGTTTGCTACATAGACCAATCAAAGCTTCTGGTGTTGGTGGTTTAAATGATTGCGATTCTATGCTTTGGTTATCAGCACTGGGGGCAATTTTTAGGAATCTCTGCCGATAGGGTTTGGCAAGATTCTGAGACATGGCTTGTTCTTGGTAGAGGAAAACTACCTTGGGATTTTTTTTAGTATTTTCTACGCTGACTTTACAGGTAGTCATTCTCACATTTGGGGCTTTGGGATTGGCTTGCGCTTGTGCAGACGTGTCCATTACTCCGACTAAATGCGACACTACTTCCCCAACTTGTTGCTGCATTGGTATCGATTGGATATTCGTTGCTGGACGCGAATAAGCCGCAGTGCTAGTTGAGGAGACAAGGGCGATCGCGATCAAACTCCGAGTTCTTGTGTTCTTCACAATAGTCTCCCAGTGCTAATCAAAAACATAACGTTCGGCAACGCGCCAGTAGCGAGAAAAGCGCTTAAGGTCAATATATCCGTCGTATTTCACAAACGGCTCAACAGGTAACACTTCGATAGGCAGCGATTCCTCAATTTTGTCGCAAATGCCGTCAAAACGGGGGCTAGGACTTTCTGCTGTAACGATTCCATCGGCACTGTGTTCCTTGGCAAAAGCGATAACTTCAACAGCGACATCCCCACGTCGAATCGTTACTGGAAGTTCTAGCAAACATTCATAAATAAAAGTAATCCGCTTGAGACTCAGCTGCCACTCTTCAATCAAAGCATCGTCCCAAACCCATATCGCGGGGCTTTCAGGGTATGCTTGCAATGCGGGATTTCCAGGACTTAAACAGTCTCCATGCACCCAAATTATCGGCTGTTTCATTAATTCAAGACTCACGCACTCAAAACTCACGCACTACCGACGCTTCTTCCCGCGCTGAAAACTCTTGCTACCGCCACTTCGATCGAAACTTTGAGATTTAGGAAACAATCGCTTCTCTAGTTCATCGTAGCTGCCCTCGAAGTCACAATGACCGTACAGGGGGCATTGGCGGCAATAGATGCCATCCGTATAGCGTTCTAAGTTCTCCCGGTTAAAGAAATAAGGCTTTTGGCTAAAGGTGCTGGCAACCCACTGCCAGGAGAGATTATTGCTGGCTGGATCGCCATCCAGTA
>NZ_JACJOQ010000675.1:0-4157 GCF_014695635.1 Coleofasciculus sp. FACHB-712
TGGTTGCAAAACGACTTTCAAGCTGATGCTGTCGTTCACTTCGGAATGCACGGAACGGTTGAATGGTTGCCCGGATCTCCGCTCGGTAATACGGGCTATTCTTGGTCTGATATTCTGCTAGGCAATCTACCCAATCTATATATCTATGCGGCGAACAATCCTTCTGAATCAATGTTGGCAAAGCGTCGCGGCTACGGGGTGCTGATTTCCCATAATGTGCCGCCTTATGGTCGTGCTGGATTGTACAAAGAATTGGTGTCGCTGCGCGATTTAATCGCGGAGTATCGGGAAGACCCGCAAAAAAATTACGCCCTCAAGGAAGCGATTTGTAAAAAGATTGTAGATACGGGTTTGGATGCAGATTGCCCTTTTGAGGATTCTAAACGCTTAGGTATTAACTTCTCGTTTGAGAATGCCAGAATGTTCAGTGCAGATGTTTTTAATTCTTACTTAGTAAAACTGTACGAATATCTGCAAGTTCTAGAAAATCGTCTTTTCTCATCTGGTTTGCATACATTGGGGGAACCGCCAACTCCAGAAGGGCTAATTAGCTATTTTGATGCTTATTTTGAGTTACCAAAAGACATTATTGAGGCAGTTGCTAAAGGCGCAGAGAAACAGGCAGCACTGTCAGCACACTGGGAATCCTTAAACAAAACATATCCTAATGTTAAATTTCGCATCAATCCTAATCTTCCAGAGTTAATAGATGAAGCAATAAAAATACGTGATTTATTGCAACAAAATAGTGAAGAAATCACTAATTTGCTGCGGGGACTTAATGGCGAATATATTCCGCCTGCGCCGGGTGGTGATTTGTTGCGGGATGGTGCTGGTGTGTTGCCAACAGGCAGGAATATTCATGCTTTAGATCCCTATCGGATGCCTTCCCCAGCCGCTTACGAAAGGGGTCGAGAAGTTGCTAGAAAGATTATCGCCCAACATCTTAAGGAACAGGGTTCTTATCCGGAAACTGTGGCAGTGATGTTATGGGGATTGGATGCGATTAAAACGAAGGGCGAATCTCTGGGAATTTTGCTGGAACTAGTGGGTGCTGAACCTGTTAAGGAAGGTACGGGAAGAATTGTCCGTTATGAATTGAAACCAATTGCAGAAGTCGGTCATCCGCGTATTGATGTGTTAGGGAATCTTTCGGGAATTTTCCGCGATACCTTTATCAACATTATTGAATTGTTGGATGATTTGTTTCAACGCGCCGCTGATGCTGAGGAACCGGAAGACCAAAACTTTATCCGCAAACACGCTTTAGCATTGAAATCTCAAGGTGTAGAAAATCCCTCAGCGCGATTATTTTCTAACCCCACCGGTGATTTTGGTTCGTTAGTGAACGATCGCGTAACCGATGGTAACTGGGAATCTGGCGATGAATTGGGCGATACTTGGCGCGATCGCAATGTCTTCAGCTACGGTAGAAAAGACAAAGGACAAGCTAGACCGGAAGTGCTGACGCAGTTGTTGCAAACAAGCGATCGCATTGTCCAAGAAATCGACTCGGTTGAATATGGTCTTACCGATATTCAAGAATATTACGCCAACACTGGCGGCTTGAAAAAAGCCGCAGAAAAACAACGCGGTAAAAAAGTTAGCGCCAGCTTCGTCGAAAGCTTCTCTAAAGACACCACGCCTCGCAATTTAGACGACTTGCTGAGGATGGAATACCGTACCAAATTGCTAAACCCCAAATGGGCAGAAGCAATGGCGAATCAAGGTTCCGGTGGTGCTTACGAAATTTCCCAGCGCATGACAGCGTTAATTGGTTGGGGTGGTACGGTTGATTTTACCGATGATTGGGTATACGACCAAGCAGCAGATACCTATGCTTTAGATGCAGAAATGGCAAATAAATTGCGTGAGGCGAATCCCGAAGCTTTCCGCAATATTGTTGCGAGAATGATAGAAGCAAATGGGCGAGGTTTCTGGCAACCTTCTGAGGAGAAATTACAGAAGTTACGCAAATTGTATGAATTATCGGAGGCAGAAATTGAAGGTGTAAGCATAAGCTAATCGGATGATATGGTAGTTATTATGTAACTCATAAGCTTTCACCTAACCCTACTAGCTTATGGTTCTAGGGTATAGGTTTAGCTTTAAGTTTTATTACCAAGGAGTATCAAAGGTGGCAAATTTAAACAATGAATTTCCTTCTCCTATAGAGTTTTTTCTGGAAATTCCTCTTTATGGTTCTTTTGAAGTAGAGCCTAATTCCGAACTAATTAAGGAAATTGAAAATTTCAAAGGTTCGATTGATGCTTTCTGCCTGAATTGTAAAAAGCCAAGTACCTTCAAGAAAATGGTTGGTATTAACGAACCTATATTAGGACATTTGTCAAAATCGATTAAAGACAAGAAAATACTTGCTAATGCTAAAAATCAAAATCCTTTACTAATTCGTTGGCAAGAATCTAATCTAAATAATAGAATATTTAATGTCAATTTTTCCTGCGCCAGGGATAACAGTCATAGGATGCATTTTTGTTTTAAAGTATGCGAAGGTACAATTCAAAAAATTGGTCAATATCCTTCAATTGCTGATTTGAATATGACCGAGATAGGAAAGTATAGAAACGTATTAGGTGAAACAAAATATAAGGAATTCAGTAGGGCTATTGGGCTTGTCAGTCATAAAATCGGTATTGGCTCTTTTGTTTATTTAAGAAGAATATTTGAAAATTTAGTCGAAGAAGCTCATCAAGAAGCTAAAAAAACAGATGCATGGGACGAAGAATTTTACAACAGTAGTCGAGTTAATGAAAAAATCGGTTTATTGAAAGATATTTTGCCTGAATCATTAGTTAAAAATACAATTATTTATTCAATTCTAAGTAAAGGAATTCATGAATTAAGTGAAGAAGATTGCTTGAATCATTTTAGTAGTCTAAAAAAAGGGATAGAAATTATTTTGGATGAGAAATTAGAAAAATTAAAAAAGGAAGCAAAAATCAAAGAGACTGAAAAGTCTCTGTCTGAGATAAAAAGTAAACTTAAGTAAATTAATAGAGTATAGCAATATACTCGATGAGAGGTAAACTCGGTTGCATAAACCTAAACGCCGCTTGCAAAGTGTAACCTAAAAAATATCACTGTGAAGACTGTATAGAAAATGCAGATGAAACTTGAGACTTATAAATATAAAAGTAGCTTAATAAAGTTTTACTCGGTTTTATAAATTAAGAAAACTGAGCCAATTGGATTAGAGTTTTCTACATAGATTTTGTCGTTATAGTAAAAAGCTGTTGAAAACCCACCATCAAATAACATCGCTTCCTGAATATTTCCTAAACAGTGATTGTTAGAAATTCCTTTCAGGACATCATCAAACTTATCTGGATACAATGGCCCATCGGTTTCGACGTTGTTAACCAATAAAATTACATAGCCTTTGGAAGTAATTGCTGCCATCGAGCGGCTGGTTTCGTGTTTACAAGCATATTCTCCCAAGTCATTACAAATATTTTTAAATATTCCATCTTTATAAAATCTTCCATTTCCTCCTACTAAGTTATAGTTTAAATTTTGCTCGTTTCTTTTCCCAATCTGAATTGTCGCTTTTCGCGCTTCTGTACCTCCTGAAATTCCAAAGGAAGACCGCTTATCTTTAAATAAACCAGAATATTCTACTCCCCTGGAAATGTTCAAGCCTTGGGGTTTATTCTCAGGATCTATATAATCCCCGTTAATGGCTGCAATCGGTTTTTTGCCATTTAGTTTTGCATTATCATCGGCTATAATTTCATGAAACTGTTTTGGAACATATTTTTTGCGGAATCTTCCTTTAGCATCTTTAGCATAAATTTCATGGGCTAAAGCAAGACTGACCTTAAAATCTAGTTTCGGAGATTTTGGATCAAAAATAAGAACATAATTTGCACCTTTAGCCTTTGTACTTCCTTGATGATCCGTTTTGATAAATTCTACGCTGAATTGGCATTTTTGGCTTTGGCAATCGCATAAATTATTAGCTGTATTTTCTCTGTTTATTATTTTTTGTACTTGGACTTGAGGAAGATTTGAAGCATTTTTGGAATAAATATGAATAGCGGATACAATAATGAATGTTACTAATAATATGCTTAGAAATTTTGCTTTTGTAAACATACACCAAGAATTTACAAAAAATGTATGTTTACATTTTAAGC
>NZ_JACJOQ010000676.1:0-3833 GCF_014695635.1 Coleofasciculus sp. FACHB-712
AAGCACGCACTTATGCCAAAGCTGGGATTGCTGATTACTTGGTTCTGGATGTGAACACGCGGCGAGTCTACGTTTTCCGCGAACCGGGAGAAGCAAATTATCAACAAGAAACTATTTTAGATGGAGATGCCATCTTTTCCCCTCTTGCCTTTCCAGAGATTGAGGTTCGAGTTAATCAACTGTTTCCCTAATTTGAGGATCGCTTTGTATCTGCATGGGTTCGGCAGATAATATAAAGAAAGTTCATTGTGCAAAGTCTTATTTCCTAATCAGACTATGACCCAAAAGCCTAAAGGATTTGACCCAGCGCCTCGTCAGCCCAAGAAAAAAGAAAAAGCAGATTTGCCTCAAGAAACCGAATTCAAAAAACCGAAAGGTTTTCTTGAGCTTGGGGCAACAATTTTTAGGCTTGGCAAGGAGTTGGTTAGCTTGGGAAAAATATATCTAGAGCAAGGATTGAAACGTTCCCAAGGCAAAAAATGAACATCTTAATTTAGAAGATGAACAGAGCGATCGCTATTTCAATTCGTTATGAGTATTTAAGCAAAAAATATTAACACAATGGGTGCAAATAGAATCAGAATTGCGAAAGATAAAGCTGATTTGGTGCAAGCCTTAGTCGCATCTGATAGCACAACTGGCCCTTTCCAAACCTACGCTGATGCGATCGCGTTTGCAGCAGCCTTGGGGGCGAAGCGGAAAAAGCGATCGCCTTTAGGGGAAATATCCAAAAGGGAACCGGGTGCGATCGCCCTAGAGGTTTTTGTATCTAGAGGCACCGATCGGGTAATCCAGTTATTAGCGATCGCTGAAACTAAAGACATAAAAATTCTCTCTCCTACTGATGAAAATTCCGAAGAACAACGCATCCGGATTTTTGAAGAATATGCCAACGGAGGGTTAGAGATTATACAAGATGAGTTGCGGGGAACAGTAGACTATACAGCCACCCTTTTATTACTACTTAGTTCTGAACGTAATAAGGAAGACCCAGTAGAAGGGGAATTCGATCTCAGCAGGTTTCTCACTTAAGTTAGCTTTTATTATTACGTCCGACAAGTTTATCTAGCTAATTTACATGAATCATTAAATTTTTTCTCTCCCTCGTGTACTTAGCGAGCATTAACGCGCATAGCTAAGCGCATCCGCGCCGCTACGCAAACGCTAACGTGGTTCGTCGGGAAAATCTTTTACACATCCAACGATACACAAAATAATTTAATCAAGCCAGGAAATGATTGCGATTAAATTTTGCCGAATTTTGAGGTTAGTCACTCAAATTTTGGCTTACGCCTACTCAGGATTCATTGTCTTGTATTTCCTGCTGAGACTAATATTTTGGGATAGTTTCTGGCTTGTTGGCTTTGTTAGCACCTTTATCCCTTTTATTTTTTTACCGATATTAATTTTACCACTATTGGCATTTTCAATTATAAAAAAACGATGGTTCTCGATTATTTCATCGATTGCTTGCATCTTTCTGGTCAGTTGGTTGCATCTGAAATACTTTTCTCCTCACGCTTTACGATCAAATGGTTCCCAGCCTCATATCAAAATTTTATCCTTAAACAACAGTTGGCATAAAACCAGTTCCCAAAATTTAGTTAAATTAATTCAACAACAACAACCCGATATCATTTGTTTACAAGAAATTGTTCGCAGACATACTGAAAAAGCCTTTCCCCGCTTACAGACATCCTACCCCTACCAAGTTTATGCCCAAAGCGTGGCAATCCTCAGCAAATATCCAATTTTATTCTCCGAAAATTTACACTTAGCGGGTCATCGAGAAATTCAGCAACGAGCGATTATCCAAATTAATCAGCAGGAGGTAGTTGTTTACAATATTCAAGTTATATCCCCCTGGATTCGTCCCCAGAAAATTTTGCCTTTCCTCACTATTCCGATTTATGATTACACAAAAAGCTCGGCAGAAATTCAGGATTTAGTGCAGCGGCTCCAGAAAGAAACCAAGCCATTTATTGTTGCTGGTGATTTTAATATGACAGACCAGTCGCAAGACTATCATTTTTTAAGAACAGTCATAGAAGATTCCTTCCAAACATCAGGGCTTGGTTTTGGCTTTACTTGGCCTCATGGTTGGGAACTGAGTTTTCTGATTAAAAACTCAACCTCAAAATTAAACTATCCCCTCTTCAGAATTGACTATATTGGGTATTCAAAACCCTGGGCTGCTCAGTCTAGCAAAGTTTTACCGACAACAGGTTCAGATCACTTACCCGTAGAAGCAGAACTCATTTATCTCAAATCTAGTTGAGTCATAAAATCCGTAGTAGACTGTCAAGACAATTTTGATAGTTTGTTCCAGGCGCAATTAATCGCGTCTGGAACTTAGGAACTCATTCAGTTACACGAAAGCCGTATCTATAATCCAAGGCTCAAGATAGAATTGGCGGTAATCCTACCTGCCTTGGCTCTACAAACTTGCCATTAAATCCCATTGCTTTATCTTCGATTGTTCTTCCTTCAGCTACAGCGCGGCGAATTTCTGCACGTTCCATGTCATCATCAACACCACCCAGCAAGTAAACAATTAATCTTGCGGCTAAGTCTTTTCCGGCAACTGAAACCCGCTTTTTATTCGGGTCATACAAAACGCCATACCAAAGAGATTCAGGAGACTCCATGCCGCTGAAGCCATCATCCGCATCGTATTTCTGAAGCTTTTCAAAAATAGTTTTTAGCGAAAATCCCTTTTTAAAAACCAAAATTCCTAAAGCTTGAGCTAAGGCAACTTGCCCAACTGGGCGGAAAAGGATATTTCCTTCGCCTCCACCTTTTTCAAAATTGAAGCGGCGCATTTCCGGGGTTTCTGCGCCATTTTCTAACCTTTGAAAGCTGAGCAGAGTTGTTAAATAATCGAAAAGTTGCTTAAATTCCTCAATTCCCTCCTCCAGTTCTCCATCATCAGGGCGCATCGGAATTAGACCCTTTTTGCCCACAGGTTTCCACTTGGGGAATTTGTATTCTAAGTAGCGTTCAGACATTTCTTTGAGCGCTTGCAGGGTAGTTAAAACGGTTGACTTAGCGGCAACTGTTGCACTATCCCAATTGACGCGGGGATTGCGCCCGTCAACATCTTTTAGTAGAGGATGGGTGACAGCAACTTTTCGGGCAACAATTGAAAATGCATCATCTTCATCTAGCTGTGCCATCTGACCTTTACTTAAAGGTACAGCCATGAGATTGACATGGACAAAGATGGATCTCACTCGTCGTCGTGCCTGTTCCCGTGTCTCTCCAGTAACGACGGCTGAAATAAATTCAATGCCTATCTTTTCTTTAGCTAAGTTTTGCAAATAAGCCGGGTCTATCTCATAGCTCTGCCTAAGATCGTCAATTGTAATAACAGCTCCTGAAGGCTTTTTATCTTTTTTATATCGTGGGAGTTTTCCCGTTTGAAGTAACTCCATTAAACCCTGCACGCCCATCAGTCGATGTTGACCATCTAAAGCAAAAATTGTGACATCTGGGGAAACGTTCAATAATCCTACTTTGCCGTCTTTATCGAGTGCCATAAAATCAGCAGCAGATTTAATCGCACGTCCGCTTGCATCCCACTCGGCAGCATTAGGATTGTCTACCCAAGGTTGATTGACCACTACTAATACTGGCGGGAATTTGTGAGTCTTTCGAGCTGCTAAATACTGCGTCAAGGGCGCTTGACGCGACCAATCTAGGGGTCGTTGCTGAATCTCCTCAATACTCTCGGCGTCGATTTCCACATTGTCTTTCTCTGGGTCGAATTTTTGCCGGAAAAGCGGTAGGCGAGACGCGAATCGAACGCGACTGGCAAACCACTCCAGGGTTGC
>NZ_JACJOQ010000677.1:0-4468 GCF_014695635.1 Coleofasciculus sp. FACHB-712
TGATGCCTGCCACGATGCCTAAATGATCGATATCTTTGACTTGGATGTTGGTGGGCTGTTGAGTCATTGCTTAAAAATACCTCTGACTCTACCAGCAACCTGCGGAATCTGGGGAGTAAGGTTTCATTCTACCTGTTCATGCACTGACCTCAATGTACTCTATATACCTGCAATCTGCTGTAGATTAATCGGATGAGGAATAAGTTTCAAGTTGCTGTTTCTCGTTCCCAGGCTGAGCCTCCTCAGAGCTGAGATAAAGTGCGGATTCTGAACGCACCAACCTGTTGAGCGTCGCCTCCATTACAGCCGTAGTTTGACCGGAAACAGTAAACACGAGTGCCTCGCGGTAAACTCGCTGTGCTGCGTGGTGGCTGTAGTTGGCGGCACCACGGGAAACGGTAACGGCAGCATGGGCACACCGCACAGCTAAATCAATTGCCCAAGCTCGGATTTGCAGACGATCTGCAAAGGGTTTAGGGGGATGTCTGATGGCAGTGCTACAGGCGGTGAGTTCCCGGTTGAGTGACTTAAAAGCTTTGGAAATAAAGGCGTTTGGCTTGGTTAGAGCGGCAGCTTCCAGAATATCAAGTCCAGCTCTAGCGCATCCCAAAGCAAAAAAGCCTTGGTGAAGGACATTCTTCAAATCGTTTTCGTGAATCCAACCCGCAGGCTTGATAGAGACAACACGCTCTTGAGGCAAAAACCAACTGGTAAGATTTGCAGTGACGGTATTGGTTGAGGTCATTGCTGCCAGTTGCATTGGCTGGGTAAATGTAATTGCACCCCCCCTCTCCCGATCCCTCGCAACAAAGGGCACAATGCCAAAGACTGCGCCCCCATCGGGGAGTGTTGCGGCGACAATAAACTCTTGAAACAAGCCCCAGCCCGTAACCCAAGGCACTTGTCCCTCTAGATGATATCCCCCTTCTACCGGAAAGGCTTTCACAGTTGGGTCGCCCTGCCGCCGCAATTGAGAGAAGCCGACGCCGACTAAAATATCCCCGTTACTCATATGGGGAAGATACTGGCATTTAAGAGAAGAATTTTTGCTAGCAGCCAGCATCCCGCCAGCACTTTGATGTTGAGCCTGCAAAAATGCCAAAGCGCCGGAGTATCTTGCGATTAGCTCTTGAAAAGTCCGAAAAGTCTGTTCGTTGACTTCGGAACCACCCCACTCTTGGGGAACTCGCAATGCCAGTAAAGAACGTTCGCCAAGTCCTTTAAGCGCCTCTCGTAGGGCTTCTGAGCTGCTATCTATCTGTGTGGCTAATGGTGCAACCGATTTTCTTAGATAAGACTCGGCGATATCTAGCAGGTGTAGCGGGTTATCCATACCTCTACCGTATCGACTTCGCGGCTACTGAGTCCACAATAATCGAAGGCGCTGGTCAAAGCCACCTCGATCTGAACGTCGTTTTTCTTGTTCTGCCAAAATTGAGGAACGCTCTATTTGACAAGCTGCACACAAGGCATCGATGACTTCGTATAGGTCAGCGAGTTCTTTCACTAAGTCTTGAGCAGTAGCTTCAGCGGCTTCTTGAGCTTCTTCGATGAGTTTGTCTCGCAATGCTTGGTGATATTCTGCCTCTGACATTACCTGGACTTTGCACTCTCGTCCTGCTTGATGAATGATTTCGGGAATGCGATCGCGTACCAGCTTATTGTACTCTTGATGCACTATAGTTCCTCAACTATGAAAGAAGTTTCCCTAGGAAAATACCTTACTTTAGAGGATTTTTGCACCTGTACCCAGACTTATCAAAAGTACGCATCTAAAATTTATCCATTTCCCCAAAATCCAGAAGAAACGCTGCCTGCATTACAAAAGCTAAATCAACTTATCTTGGATCCAATTATTGACTATTTCGGCGTTCATAATTTCCGCCTAACTTATGGCTTTTGTTCCAAGCACTTAAAAAGATACCTAGATAAAAAAGACCCAGAAACAGGTCATAAAAATGGTCGAGTTGCGCCGGAACTCGACCAGCATATGGCGCATGAAATGAACAAGAATGGTAAGTATTACTGTAAACGACTAGGCGCTGCTTGCGATTTTTTGATCGTTAGTTCAGGTAGCGATCGCGTTATCGATTGGATATTAAGTCAAAAATTACCATTTGATTCTCTATACTTTTATGGAGTAGATAAACCAATTCATATCAGTTATGGTTTTCAACACAAGAGAGACATCAGAACCTTCACAGCATCGGGGCAACCAACACAAAAGGGAATTGAACATTGGATTCAGTTAGCAAAAGAATTGTGAAGCTACTTTGAATTGAATTTCATGAACTTTTTAGCTACAAAGTTATGCCTAGGAAACCGCAAAGGTACCCCCAGGAAAAAATACAAAAATCTTTGCGTACCTCAGAGTTAACCTTTGCGCTCTTTGCGTTTAAAAAGATATTACTTTTGTATTTTTCCTTTTTTCACGAACTGCTGTTAATTCTTGAACCCGAATCGGGTCAGAGTCTTTACGCCAGCAAAGACAGTAATCTTCTATTTCTAGGCAGTTTGCCTTTAAGCATCGTTGCCAATTTCTAAGGGTTTTAATAGTCCGTTCATCATTTAAAAGTCCCCAGTCTTCTTCCTGTTGAGTGAGCCGGGAAAACTTTTCATAATTCGGATAATCGGGGGTGATAACAGTTTCTTTTCGATGCAAGATTGGTGGATTAACATCATCTTCGTAATCCCGATAGCTGACGCTCAAATCTCTCAGATCGATTTGCATACTGGTGTGCAGGACTGGATGAGGCTCAGTATCGAAATTGGGGTAGAACAAATATGAAATTTTTGGTTTATAGGTGTGAAATTTAATTAGTGTGGCTTCATCCATGCGTCCAATTGTACGGCTAGCACAGCCTTCGTAGAGGCGCAGCAACGGGTCGAGTTCGGAAAAAGCTGAAACATGAACGATGAAGGAGCTAGGATAGAGAGGCGCGTATTTAAAACCACTGTTACAGCCAACAAAGCTTTGTATACAACACTGAGCAATTACACCGGGATCGCCTAGACTAAATAGCATTTCCTCCGCTAATTCCCAGGCTTCTTCGTAGTTACCGAATAAAGATTTGATATCGTTACGGACTTCTGGAGAGATTTGTTTGAGCTTCAGATGATTGAACTTACCTAGTGCGAGATAAACTAAAAGGTCTAAGCGGCGTTTTTGAGCGATCGCATCCCACTCTTTTTGGTCGGTTGCTTGTAAAATGACCTGGAAGGCACGGCGAAAACCGCCAAATTCAGCCCTCAAATTTTCTAATTCTGGTTTTTCATTTTTGACTGGCAGACGACCGCGTTCTGTGACAAAAGCCATCAGCGGTGCCAGCATTTCCTGATAATCTTCAAATCGCTTGATATTGGCACGCACTCTGGGAGTTGTGGCGCGGGAACGAAAGCGAGAGGCGCGGTAAGCTTCGGCAAGGCTTTCATCTCGGAAAACAAAGTAAATGCCAAGTGCAACTGGCACTGCATTAACATTCAGAACTTGGTCAATATAAATTTTAAGTTCTTCCTGTTCGTAGTATTTCTGAAAAGTATTGCGGCGAGTAATTACCCCATCGCCGTAGGCAACTTGACCCGCGCCTCGGTCATCAATTAAAACCAGTGCGGCAACAATCAGGACTTTTCCTGTTAACTCCCAGGCGTTTAATAATGCTTCTCGACGCTCATCTGTACGTTCAATGACATTGATAATATAGCCGAGATTGACAATATCAGCGGTGGTGCGAGGGGTGTCCGGAGAGTAATACGGGTCCCAGCCAGCACTGGTATAGCCCTTTTCCGCTATGTGCTGAATATCGCTTCCGTAGCCACAACCATAATCAAAGAAAGTGCTATCTTCACTAAATAAGCCAGCTTCTAAAGCGAGACGCACGGGACGGGACAGATTTTTACGAGCAATTGCAGCTTTGTGACGCTCTATTTTAGGAAGTGTTAAATGTAGAGAGGTTGGATGTAAGTTCTCTTCAGTTTTCCGCCGAATAACTTGATGACCCTGGATTTCGACACCATAATCTTGTAAGCATTCCAACCAACCCCGAAGCGTTCCAATGCCACGGGTTTTGTCTAAAAGCCGCAATTTTTCTTCTTGCCGAGTGAGGTTGGCGAATTTTTCGTAGTGGGGATAATCGGGAGTGACAAAGGTTTCCTTGCGGTGGAGAACCGGGGGATTGTCGCTGGTACTGTAGTCTCGGTAAGTTGAACTCCCGTCGCGAACATCAATCTGGATGCTAGCTTGTAAAGCGGGATGCGGGTCGAGATCAAAGTCAGGATAGAACAAGTAAGAGATTTTAGGCTGCTCGATGTTGAATTTAATTAAGGTAGCGCCATCAATACGTCCTACCGTTCGTCTGGCATAGCCCTCGTAGAGCCTCAGCAGAGGGTCGAGTTGAGAAAGTGCTGACACATGAACGTAGAGGGCACCCGGCAGCAATTTACCGATGGGGCTTTGTTGGCAGCAGTTGAC
>NZ_JACJOQ010000678.1:0-3555 GCF_014695635.1 Coleofasciculus sp. FACHB-712
CGGTTATAAGCATCTGCTGCCTTGCGAATCGCTTCGGCTTGCGTGGGATAGGGGTGAATAACCGTGGCAAGTGTTTTCAAGCCAACATTTCCTACCATCGCCAAGGTGACTTCGCTAATCATGTCACCTGCGTGTCTCGCCACAATGGTTGCACCTAAAATTTTATCGGTGCCTTTCTTGACGTGAATTTTAGCAAATCCTTCTTCTTCGCCGTCAGCAACTGCTCGATCCACCTCACTCAATGGAATGAAGTAAGTATCCACCTCCATTCCTTTTCCCAACGCCTCTTTCTCGTACATCCCCACATGGGCAATTTCTGGAGCAGTGTAGGTACACCAAGGCATTGTCAGCGTACTAAGTTTTTTGCGCCCAAAAAACAAACTATTCTGAATAACAATCCGGGCAGCGGCATCAGCAGCATGGGTGAATCTCCATTCCATACAGATATCACCAGCAGCATAAATGCGAGGGTTTGTTGTCTGAAGCTTGTCATTGACAATTACCCCTTTTTTGGTGTCATATTGTACGCCTACCGTCTCAAGATTTAAGCCTTCAACATTAGGCGCTCTCCCAACTCCGGCTAGGATTTCATCAACTGTTACTGAAGCTTCTTTTCCATTCGCTTCGTAATAAATAACTTTTCCAGCGCTGCTTGTTTCAACTCGCTTAATTTTGGACTGCAACATTAACTTAATCCCCTCCTGAATAAACGCCTGTTGCACAATTTCGGTTGCATCAGCATCCTCTTTGTCAAGAAGATGGGCATTTTTATGTAACAGCACCACTTCTGAACCAAGCCGCTGGAACGCCTGAGCCAGTTCGCAGCCGATAGGACCACCGCCAATTACTGCTAGTCGTTTTGGTCGTTCTGTGAGGGAAAATACGGTTTCGTAAGTGAGATAACCTGCCTCTTGTAACCCTTCAATCGGGAGATTAGCTGCACGCGCACCTGTAGCAATAACTGCTTTTTTAAAACGTAACTTCTTTCCCGCGACTTCGATAGTGTCAGAACTAGAAAACCGAGCATCTCCCAAAAATACATCGATACCCAACTTTTGAAATCTTTCCGCAGAATCGTGATGACTAATCCCGGCACGAATTCGCCGCAGCCGCTCCATCACGGCAGAAAAATCGACTTCTGTACCTTCAGGAACACGAACACCAAATTGCTCTGCATCCCGAATATCTGCAACAACACGAGAAGAGCGAATCATGCATTTCGAGGGAACGCAACCCACATTGAGGCAATCTCCACCCATCAAATGCTTTTCAATTAATGCGACTTTAGCTCCTAACCCGGCTGCACCAGCCGCTGTTACCAGTCCCGCAGTACCCGCTCCAATTACAACCAAATTGTAACGAGGTGCAGGTTCGGGATTCACCCAATCTGGCGGATGTACGTGAGCCACCAAAGTTTGGTTATAAACATCCATTGGCGACACAGTCACCCGATCAACTCCTAGCTGTGGCATTATAATTCCTCCTGATTAACGCTTTTTTCTAATGCTTTTCGAGCGATGCGCGTAACATAAATCGTCACAGCAACAGTGGCAATAAATCCAACGATGCGAACTACCCATTGGGCTATTTCAGTTTCAGGATTTTTGGGCTGTACTGCTCCAAGGGTGGCAATACTACCAGCTAAAGAACCGATATAAACATACATAATCGTTCCGGGAATCATGCCGATAGAGGCTAAAAAATAATCTTTCAGGGAAACTTGGGTGATTCCAAAAGAGTAGTTTAAAAGGTTGAAGGGAAAGATAGGTGAAAGCCGAGTTAAAAGAACAATTTTGAATCCTTCCTTGGCAACAGCTTGGTTGATAGCTTTAAATTTGGGATAGTTTTCTATTTGCTTGGAAACCCACCCACGAGACAAATAACGCCCCACGAGGAATGAAGCAGCGGCTCCTAAAGTGGCTCCGATGAAGACGTAAATTGAACCTAAAATTACACCGAAAACCACACCCGCTCCCAAGGTGAGGATGGAGCCGGGGATGAAGAGTACGGTGGCTAGGATGTAGAGGACAATAAAAGTCAGGGGTGCCCAAAATCCCAGGCTGTCAATCCACGCTAAAGCGCTCTTCAACTGTTCCTGGACATTAAAATATTTAGCTGCAAAGATGAGAGCAGCGATAAGAGCAGCAACTAGAAAAAAACCAAAAATCCGTTTTATCTTTGAACTGGAGGGGCTTTGTACTGATTCATTCTCCATAACCTACCTCAATAACACAGATATGGAAGCTGACTCTTAAAGATTAAGCTAATTTTTATAATAAAATTTGGCTGACAAATGATTTTTAGCTGAGAATTGATAATGATTTTATTAAAAAAATGTTAGATTTTTCTAAAAAGAAGCTTAAAATGTCTCGTAAAAACTATTCCTTTAGAAAGATGTGAAAAAGAAAAAGTAGAACTAGACAAAAGCTAGAATGGATGAAAGCTGAGATGTGTGGGGGAGTAAGGAGGCTACAAAATACTAGCTTCACCCAGATGCGATCGCTTGCGTTGGCGATTTAGTTATACCATTTCCATTTTGATGTACTACATGAAGCTCCTCCTAACCACCCAAGAGAATAAACGGAGAACAGATGTGTAGTATCAGCACCTTGAATTGGAATTGACTGTACGTAAAAAATCTAAGATGTTAACCGGAGACCTAAGGACATGGATGAGGAAATCATTAAACAACTGAATATGGAAGTTGAAGCGATGAGCTTCAACGAGTTAAACGAACTTGGCAATAGAGCAGTTAGTTTAGGGCTGATTTTGGGTCACGGCTATCGAAGTAACCAGTACGAAATCCTTCGCAAAAATGAGGTAGTCATGCTAACACCCAAAGAAGCAGCCGCTTATCTAAAAAAATTGATTGGAGAAGTTGGGGGCTAAATGATAATAGAGAATGGGAGTAAAATTTGGGATAGGAAAAGTGCATCTACCATTTACTTCCTAGTAACAGCTATCAATGACCCGAAATTAGCAATTATCAGTTTTTTATAAATTTGCAGACATGACAAATCAGCAAGTATTTATTTTCGAGGGAGAACGCGCCGGAAATTATGATAAAGAAATTCTTTTCTGGGTGCCTGGATATGAGCTGATACACGATTTGTTGCAGGCGGTGCTTCAAGTGCGCCTCCCGGAAGAGTCCTCACTGTTAATTTCTGGTTCGGGTTCGGGTAAAGAACTTGAGATTCTGGGTAAGGCAAATTCTTCATGGCGGCTGCTGGGAGTAGATCCGTCTCCGGAGATGATGAGCATTGCTAGCGATCGCATCCAGAAAGCCGGACTCCAAGAGCGCGTCAGCCTGCATCAAGGCATTGTGTCTGACTTACCTGAAGATATTTTGTATAACGCCGCCACGTTGATTCTAGTCATGCATTTTTTCCCCGATGACGGAACCAAGCTAGCAATGCTTCGCAGTATCGCTCAACGGCTCAAGCCAGGTGCTACTTTTGTGCTCGTGGATTCATACGGGGAGTCGAATTCGGGTCAAGTTGAACGAAAGTTTGAAATCCTGAAGAATTACGTTCTCAAAAAAGGTATTCCTCCAGA
>NZ_JACJOQ010000679.1:0-5342 GCF_014695635.1 Coleofasciculus sp. FACHB-712
TTTCTAAAAAACTCTCTAATCATATAGGAGCTATTTGGTATTTTATTCATGAATATAACGCCAGTTTACTTATAGAATGAAAAGCTTGATTAGCATTACTATGCAGGACTACCAGAGTTTTCAGTCCTCTCTCGTCAATGTCTCAACCGACGTATTCCAACCATCGCCGAACTGCAACAGGAAATAGAGGCGTGGGAGCAACAACGCAATCAAAACCAAGCGACTGTCAATTGGCGCTTTTCTACAGTCGATGCTCGCACAAAGTTCAAGCGTCTCTATCCAACTCCTAGCCTGTCATAATCTCTATGGTTAACTACTAGGTTTTATCCTCTATTTTCACTCTCATGCTCATGACTACTCACTCTCTTGTAAAAAACCTACACCTGTCAGGGGGGTAGGGTTCTTTTATTATGGGAAATTAAACAGATTCTATAACTAATAACTAATTAGCGAATTTCCTCATAGAACTTTTTCAGGTAAGTTGCTTCAACTCCGATACCCCAAAGAAAGCCGATGTAGAGATATATCGCGGTAGCCTTCAGCGAACCCCATTTTGCCACACGGCGATCGCTACTTTGCACAACTCGATTCACTTGACGAATCCGACCTCGTTGCACCAACTTCAGGCACAAATCCGCTTCCTCCATAATTGGCAATGCCGGATCAAATCCGCCACATTTCCAGAAATCGGCGCGACGACAAAACATCACCTGATCGCCAAATAACAATCGCAACCCCTGAAAAAACAAACGAGGTCGGAAAAGCAGCGGCGCGTAGTAAGTTTTGAGGTAATTATGCAGCGAAACTCCCCAGCGCGTCGTCTGGGAACCTGTCATCAAAGAAATAAACCCGCCGCCAGCAACAGATGGATCGGCTAAAGTTTGCTCAACCACTGCCACAAAATCATCTGGAACCGAAGTATCTGCGTGTAAGAAGCACAGGATATCTCCCGTCGCCGCCTCTGCGCCTCGGTTCATCTGCACTGAACGTCCGCGAACATCACAACAGAGGACACGCACTTGAGATGACGGGGCGATCGCTTGTAAGATCCGCTGGGCGATCGCAACTGTCTCATCGTCACTTCCCCCATCTACCACCAGCACTTCCCAAGCTGGAGGATCTAGCAAATTCAACTGGCGCAGCGTGCGTTCCAAGCACGTCGCCTCATTCAGCGTGGGAATAATAATCGAAACGCGAGACATCTCCGGTTTAGCATCCTCATTCAATAAAAAACCGGCGTTACCACCGGCTAAAATCAAGCATCACCAGCACTGCTTGCACATTATGCGATCGCTGGAGTCATTTGCTTTTGTTGCTTTTGTTGCTGAGCCAATTCTACGAGACGACGAATCCGATCCTCAGTCGGGGGATGGGTACGGAAAAGAGATTGCAACCCTTTTGTCGAGATAGGATTGACAATCAGTAGCGGCGACATCGTGGGATTGCCGTTCATCGGAATCTGATGACCCATTGCCTCAAGCTTCTCCAACGCACTGGCAAGCGCCAAAGGATTCCCCGTGATTTCAGCCGAACCCAAGTCAGCAGAATACTCCCTGGTGCGGGAAATCGCAAACTGGATTAGCGCCGCCGCAATCGGAGCCAAAACGATAAGAAACAAGGCACCCAAAGCGTTTCCACCTCGGCGGTCATCGCGGGTGACAGGGCCGTAGAGCGCTCCCAAAGTGAGAATCCGTCCGACAAAAGTAATCGCTCCAGCGATGGTGCCTACAACTGCCTGAGTTAAAGTGTCGCGGTTTTTGACGTGGGTAAGTTCGTGAGCCAAAACACCTTCAAGTTCTTCGCGGGAGAGTAATTCTATAATCCCTTGAGTCACTGCCACAGAAGCATGATCCGGATCTCGTCCGGTTGCAAAAGCATTGGGGGATTTGGTTGGCACTAAAAACAGTTTCGGCATGGGAATCCCCGCCTTTTGGCTTAAAGAAGCTACCATATCGTAGAGTTCTGGAGCCTCCTGACGCTCTATTGGTTGGGCGCGATACGCCATCAAAGCCGCTTGGTCAGAATAGTACCAGGAGCTAAAACTACTGAATGCAGCAAAAGCCAGACCTAAATATAGCCCCTGCTCGTTGCCGACCAGATAATAGCCACCCAGAACCAGAAGACCGCTGAGGAGTCCCAGCAACGCTGCTGTCTTAATTTGGTTTCCAAACATGATTATTAGAAAGCAGTTGTTGAGAATTTTCTTTATTTGTTCTTAAGTTCTCAGATTCTGGAGTGTCTAGGCTCTATCTCATGTATGAGACTTGCCTCTTCCGGCTGGTAGGGAAATGTGTAAAGGGCTTTAGGAGACGCTTATAGTTATCTGCTAGTGCATTGATGGCGATCGCTTCTACCCTGGTTGTCTTCATCTCTTTTCAGGTGAAAGCGATCGCTCTTACCAGAGCCTTTTTATACCCCGAATCATTGCTTGCAATGGAACTTCCCATAAGTGTTCCAAACCCCAGATATATTGTAGATATCTGGTAAAACCTAAAAAGCTTAATTTAAAATTATCTGTATTTACTGCTCTTGAATATTGTAGATATCTGCTTATCAAACGCTCGTGGACTGATTTTTCTTGTCTACTCGTGAGCTGATATTCGCTGCGCTCAAATTTAGAAATGGGTATATTTTGTACTTCTTGTAAAATCGACAGAGGGATTGGCATATTTAGGATTTCATGTAATTTCGTCAATATATTTTGTAGGGGCAAAATTAAGCGGTACTTTTGTGATAAAGCTACCAGTCGGTTCCAATCAATTTCTGCTTGGTATGAGTTGAGAAGTATTGCGGCATCAGCTAGCCGACTAATTGGAAAAACAAAATTACTCATTCCTCCATATACAGAAACGTACAATAGCTGATCCGTAGGATTTAAAACATAAGTTGATAAGTCATCCAGCTTGGTTAATATCGCACTATCCCAAAAATATTTTTCAGCATCTTCTTGAAAACCATCTGCGAACAGATGCCAGCGAAGATTAAACTGTTGTTTTAATTCATTGTCAAATCCTAGAGTATGAGAGAAGGGCGTAATTGTAACTGGTATTTTTCCTTTGGCTCTCCAGCCAATTTTTTGTAACAGACTTACGGCTGCTAAAGCATCTGCTGGATGAACTAAAAAATCAAAATTATGTATCATTCGTGAGCCATAATCTTTGTAATAATGTATATTCAAAGCTGCATCCTTGAGCAGCATTGTTGTGATACCATCATTCTGAAAACAACTGATAATAGCTGCGACTTGTTGCAACAAAACTTGGGTTTCACACCATGTGCGTCGGTAAACTCCCTTTAGTCTTGCCATATGCAGATCCGTCACGCCATGTGCGGATAAGTTGCGATAAAGTAAAGGCAGCAATCGATAGGATTCTACATCGAGATTCTCAATATCGGCAGATGCTTTCCATTGATTCCAAGAATCAATTGCCTCTTCTCCCTGCAACAGTGCTGCCCGCAAAAGCAATTTTTGCTCGGAATTAAGCCAGTCACAGCTATCCTTATTATATAGATTCATTTTACGCATCTTTTGTAATTGAAAATTTTAAACGATGGTA
The DNA here is from genome assembly GCF_014695635.1 of Coleofasciculus sp. FACHB-712. Taxonomy (NCBI): domain Bacteria; kingdom Bacillati; phylum Cyanobacteriota; class Cyanophyceae; order Coleofasciculales; family Coleofasciculaceae; genus Coleofasciculus; species Coleofasciculus sp. FACHB-712. The sequence continues at coordinate 3,558 of NZ_JACJOQ010000679.1, forward strand.
ATCAATTAAGGCACTTTGATGCCTGGAACATTTACTCGAATTTTGTAAACAGAAGTGCCAGCAGTAATATAAAGACTTTGCAAATCATCATCTCCCCAAGCACAATTCGCTGGCACCTCCGGAGTCACAATTGTTCCCAAATGATTCCCTTCTGGATCGAAAACCCACACGCCTCCTGCACCTGTGCAGTACAGATGTCCTTGCACATCTACTTTCATCCCATCGGGTAAACCAGGTTTCTTACCATTCATCTTGTAAAAAATGCGGCTGTTAGCAAGTTTACCGTCAGCTTGAACGTCGAACACGCGAATATGACGGCGTTCAGAATCGTCGATATAAAGCTTTTTTTCATCCGGTGAAAATGCTAGTCCATTAGGTTTATCAAAATCATCGGCTACGACAATAATTTCTTTGCCATCAGACGAGAGGCGGTAAACCCCCTGGATTGGTTGTTCCTGCTGTTCGGGTTTGATGCCATAAGGCGGATCTGTGAAGTAGATAGAACCGTCACTTTTCACGACAATATCATTAGGACTATTCAGTTTATTACCTTGAAATTTATCAGCTAAGACGGTAATCGAACCATCTTTTTCGGTGCGGGTGACGCGGCGCGTTCCGTGTTCACAAGCAATGAGTCGTCCTTGCTTATCTCTAGTCAAACCATTGGAATTATGGCTAGTCTCTCTAAAGACTGTTACGCCACTACTGGGAGTCAGTTTAAAGATTTTGTTAGCTGGAATATCACTAAAGAGGAGATACTTTTCTTCAGCAAACCAAATAGGGCCTTCTGTAAATTCAAATCCCGTAGCCACACGCTCAACAGTTGCATTTTTAGGGAAAAGACTTTTAACTGCTTGACATTTCGCCTCCAAGTGCCCTGAAAATAATTGCTTTTCTACTTTTCTTTTTACCCATTTTATGATGTGAAACATTTGGTTTTCTTTAAAATAACAAGCTTTTTTATTGATTCAGATATTCGGCATAACGATGATTATATAATGACAACCCAGCATCGATTTTGAGAACGGTTCCAGTCGTAAATTTTGAAAAATAGTCGGAGGCTAGGTAAACAGCAGCCCGACCAATATAACAAGGATTGATTGAACTGTTATGCAGTGGAGTATAGCTGTGACGGAGGGAGTTTCCTTGCTCATCTTCCGCTACCCAGCCGGGAGCGATTCCGTTAACTTTTACCCCAGAAGTTGCCAATTCTAGAGCCAATTCTTTGATAATCATTCCTAATGCAGCTTTTGAGGAGCTGTAACTAGGCCAACGTACAAGTTCCCATTGGTGAATAGACGTGATATATATAATCGAGCCATGAATGCGATGATTAACCATCATTTGAGAAATAAGCTTTGTGAGATACATTGGCCCGAAAACATTGGTATTAAAGGTTTTATGCCATTCTCCTAAATCAAGGTTTTTTATCTGGCTCGTCTCAAATTGGATTCCCACATTGTTGACAAGAACATCAATATTTATTTTGTTTTCTAATAAATAATTACATAAATAATCGTTATCTTCAGTCTTAGAAATATCTGACACAAAGGCTCTTGACTTAACTGGATAGCAACTTAATTCTTTTTCTAAATTTTCACATCCTTCCCGAACTAGGTCAGTGAAGAAAATGTTTGCGCCTTGTTTTGCCATTTCAAGAGCAATACTTCTGCCAATATTTCTGGCTGCTCCAGTTATCAGAACATTTTTTCCAGCTAAAAGCTGATTATCGATAACTACCGAAGGCTCTGTTGCTGGTTTTGTAACTACCAACTTTGGAGCTGT
>NZ_JACJOQ010000068.1:0-3024 GCF_014695635.1 Coleofasciculus sp. FACHB-712
CCACCCGTCTGCGCCATCCCTACCCACTTTAAAAACTGATCGAGCTTAATTGTGCTGTCATTTACCGCCATAAGAAGTGTTGCACTCCAACGTAACCGTATTATGCTGAGGGCTAATATAGCAATCCTAATTGATATGGGAATAACAGTTTTTGGGTAAGTGGTAAAAAGTTTTAAGTTGGAAAAGACTTGCAGCGATCGGGTACAGCCCTTTGGGCATGAAAACAGCTCTCGCGAGGCGTTAGCCTCGCGCTGAAAGAGTCAGTTCGCGTCTGAGTTTTGAAAGAAAAAACTCTTTTGCTGCCTCAAAACCCAACCGAGCGCTACAGATTTACCACTACCAAAAATTTCAGCAGTTGCGCCAAGCTACATTAACCAACAGAAAAGGAGGAGTGGATGATCGTTGAGAAGGATGAACTGCTGGAGCGATATGCGGCGGGAGAACGAGATTTTAAAGGTGCAGACTTAATTGGAACCGATCTTAAAGGCGTAAATCTGAGTCTAGCGAACTTCCAGGAGGGATCGCTCAGCGAAACTGACTTGAGTGGAGCTAACCTGAGCCAAACCTCTTTGATGGAGGCAAGTTTAGGCACAGCCAATCTCAGTGGAGCAAATTTGAGCGGGGCGAATCTTAGTGGGGCGAATTTGTTTCGGGCAAATCTCAGGGGTGCCAATTTGAGCGGGGCAAACTTGAAAATGGCAGATTTGACAGAAGCAGACTTGAGCGGGGCAAACTTGGACGGAGCAAACTTTTGGGGGGCTTACCTGACAGGCGCGAAACTAGACGGTACCAACCTGCTAAAAGATACTTATTCCTAAATTTACTGCCGAATCGGAATTTCGATGACGAACTCGGTTCCCTGCTCTGGTGCTGAATTACACTTCAAAACGCCGCCGTGTCTCTCGACGATGATTTGATAGCTGATTGACAAACCCAGCCCCGTGCCTTTACCAGTGGGCTTTGTCGTAAAGAAAGGTTCAAAAATTCTAGTGCGGATTTCTTCGCTCATTCCGGGGCCATTGTCGATAATCCGGATACTTGCTTTTCCGTTGTCGAGGACATCGGTACGAATCCGAATACAAGGCAGGGGAGCCGGGGAAGAGCCGAGCAAGGAAGAATGTAGCATTTCCTGTGCGCTGCCTCTTCGCGCCTCTGTCTCCTCCAGGGCGTCAATCGCATTAGAAATGAGATTCATAAATACTTGGTTGAGGAGTCCGGCGTAACACTCTATGGATGGCAAATCGCCGTATTCTTTGAGAATGGCAATCCCCGTATTGACTCCTCTGGATTTCAAGCGGCTGTGGAGAATTAGTAGCGTGCTGTCAATGCCTTCGTGGATATCAACTGCCTTCATCTGGGCTTCGTCAATCCGCGAGAAGTTTCGCAGGGACTGGACAATTTGCTGAATGCGGTCAGCCCCGATTTGCATGGAGGATAAGGTTTTGGGGAAATCCGAAATTAAAAAATCCAGATCGATTGCCTCAGCTTCCTCTTCAATCTCAGGCACTGGCTGGGGATAATGTTTGCCATAAAGCTGTAGGAGGTTTAGCAAATCTTGGGCATATTGATTCGCATGAACCAGATTGCCGCAAACAAAGTTAACTGGGTTGTTGATTTCGTGGGCAACCCCAGCAACTAACTGCCCTAGACTAGACATCTTTTCACTTTGGATCAGAAGCGTCTGGGTTTGTTGAAGTTCGCACAGAGCTAATTGCAGATGGTTCGCTTGTTGTTTGAATTCTACTGCCGATGCTTTTAAGGCTGCTTCAGCAGATTTTCGTTCGGTGATGTCGGTGACGAAGCCTTCGCAGTAGAGTAAGGCACCCGCGCGATCGCATAATGTATGACCGAAGCACTGCTCGTCCTTAGTGTATGCCACACTATAGCTGCTTACCGTTTCGTATTGCTTTGCAGATCGCAGCTCTTGGCGTACTGCCCGTACATTTTCCGAAATCCAGATGATGCTGCCGTCTTTTCGATAAACCTGAGACTCAAACCCACTCACCGAACCGTGTTCTTGCAGTAAATACAGAAATTCGTCACGCCGATTGGGATCTACATACAGCTGGCGCTTGATGTCCGTCAGATGGGCAATTAGTTCCTCTGGTGAAGCGTAGCCGTAAATCCTTGCCAGTGCTGGATTCACACTCATGTAACGCCCATCCGGGGTTGTCTGAAATATTCCCTCGACAGCGTTTTCAAAAATACTCCGATACTTTTCCTCTGCTTGCTGCAAAGCCTCTTCCACCTGCCGACGCTCGGTGATTTGCTGCGCTAGTTCTCGATTGGCTTGCTGCAACTGCATCGTTCGCTTGACAAGCTTTCTCTGGACTTTTTTCCACCGCTCCACCCAGCTAGAAGCATCAATTGGCACATTGTCACGGCTTAGGAACATGGGACGTCTCAGAGTTTAGTTAGCCAATACTCGTAGTATGAAACCATCCGAGAAATTACTGGGTGATAGCACTCGCGTTTGAAGTGTGATCTTTTATGTGATGATTTGGTGATATAAATCCATTTTATTTGTGATGTAGATCGCTGAAATTACGGAGACAATTGTTGTACCTGGAACGTTATTTCAGTCAATTGCGATGTGGGGAGAAAAATTGATACTGGGATTTCGACTTTTTATGAGTAGATTGAAAACGCTTAGTTTGGTTGGCGCGATCGCGATTATAGGGAGCGGCATGGAGTTAAAAGCGATCGCTGCCCGGTTAACAAATTGGCGATTTGACCCAGCGCTGAATCAGTTAGAAATCACTCTGGATGAGGGAACGACGCCGCGTTATTTTCTTCTGGCTCAACCGTCTCGGATTGTTCTGGATTTACCCAATACTCAAGTGGGAATGGTGGAAACTCAACAAAGTTACTCTGGCCCAATCCGCCAAATTCGAGTCTCTCAGTTCGAGGCTGGCATTACCCGAATAGTGCTGGATCTCGCACCAGAGGTAGTTTTATCCCCCCAACAAGTGCAATTGCAAGTAGAACCTGGGAATCGCTGGGTATTGCGTCCCCTGATTGCTG
>NZ_JACJOQ010000680.1:0-7562 GCF_014695635.1 Coleofasciculus sp. FACHB-712
TTCTGCCGGATTAAAAGGGTAAAAATCAATTTTAAAAAATAGCAGAAATCATTTTTTGATTTTGCCTTTAGCATTAATAAATGACAATCAGTAATATCTCAGCCCAAGCTCACTTCCTTGGATTCGTATATGTATGTCAACTTTATATCAAATAAATATAGTAATTGAAGTAAAATTAAGAAAAAATTCTATTTGTTAACTTTTTATAAAAACTAGACACAAAACATTTTTTATTGATAAATACAGATTTATAAATTCTTTCTAAAATCATTAACATCCCAGTCTTTTCGGTTGGTCTTGCAATCCTTAAAAATTCACCACTGGCAGGCGAATCTCAAGAATAAGTTTTTTGAACGAGGATTAGATGCAGTTCCAGATGGCAAGCAATGTTTTTACAAGCATTAAAATACACTTGGTTAGACTCTTTTAATCCTTTTTACTCAAACTATCTCTAACATTTGGCTACATTTATTTGGACAAGTCAAGAAAGCAATTAGTATTTTAGGTTACATTTTTTAGAGTGTCAGAAAGATGACTTTCCCAAACTGTGTATACACTGATATTCACTGAGGAGCAAACTATATTTCCGTATAAATACGCTTTCAATTAATCGAATAAAGTTTTAATTTTACTTCAGCACAATAGGCTGATCTAGTGTTCACTTACAAAAAGCGTCTCTAACTGGACTGGATCGCCTACAAATCCGTAAATGGAATAATTATGAGAACAATTCCGGGATATCAGATTTTTGAGCTAATTTATGAAAGTAGCAAGTCGCTTGTGTATCGAGGATGCCGACTTCAGGATAATTTGCCTCTTATTCTTAAAGTTATCAAAGAAGACTATCCATTACCAGAAGAAATTTCTAGGTATAAGCAAGAATATGAAATTACCCGTTCGTTGAATATAGATGGTGTTGCTAAAGCGTATGATTTAAAATCATATCAAAATACTCTAGTAATGCTCTTGGAGGATTTTGGGGGTCAATCTCTAAAGATATTGATGGACAAACAAAATTTTACAGTTTTAGACGCTATGAAAATTACTATAAAAATTGTTGAAACTTTAGCTAAACTGCATAATTTAAACATTATTCACAAAGATATTAATCCATCTAATATTGTTTTTGATCCAAAAAGTAGGCAAGTCAAATTTATTGATTTTGGGATTTCCAGCGTTTTGTCGCGGGAAAACCCTACCCTAAAAAATCCCAATGTTTTAGAAGGCACTCTTGCCTATATGTCGCCAGAGCAAACTGGCAGAATGAATCGTTCGCTGGATTATCGTACTGACTTTTACTCCCTTGGCGTTACCTTCTACGAGCTTCTCACTGGCAGACTACCTTTTAATGGTACTGATGCAATAGAGTTAGTACATAATCATATTGCGCTTACGCCAATTCCGCCTCATAAGCTTAATCAAAACATTCCCAAAGCAGTTTCGGACATTGTTATGAAATTGCTGGCTAAAACTGCTGAAGATAGATATCAAAGTGCTTATGGAATTCAAGCAGATTTAGAATATTGTCTAACTCAATTAGAAATAAATAACCAAATTCCAGAGTTCTCTCCCGGTCGTCATGATATCTCTAATAAATTTCAAATTCCTGAGAAGCTCTATGGCAGAGAGCAAGAAATTAATACTTTACTAACAGCATTTGAACGAGTGAGCCAATTCTCGTTTGGTAAGCCAATGCCAGGGGATATTGAGATGATGTTGGTGTCGGGTTATTCTGGCATCGGCAAGTCATGTTTAGTGCAAGAAATTTATAAACCAATCACTCAACAGCGAGCTTATTTCATTTCAGGGAAATTTGACCAGTTTCAGCGGAGTATTCCCTATTCTGCTGTCGTCAGCGCCTTTTCTGCCTTAATCCAGCAACTTTTAACGGAAAGCGAAGCACAGCTCAACCAGTGGAAAGAAAAACTCCTAGAAGCCCTTGGCTCTAACGGGCAAATTATTATTGATGTTATTCCTGAGGTAGAACTCATTGTCGGTTCTCAGCCTAGAGTTCAAGAATTAGGGCCAACTGAATCCCAAAACCGCTTTAATTTAGTCTTTCAAAACTTTATTCGGGTATTTTGCCAACAAGAACATCCATTAGTCATCTTTCTGGATGATTTGCAGTGGGCTGACTCTGCCACGCTCAAATTGATGGAGTTGATGATGACGGATGATCAAACGCACTATCTATTTCTCATTGGAGCATATCGGGATAATGAAGTCAGCTCCACTCATCCCTTGATGATGACGCTGGATAGTTTACGCGATGATGGAGCTATCATCAACCAGATTAATCTAGCACCTTTAGAACTTGAGCATATTACCCACTTGATTGCTGACACCTTGCATACGGATAGGGAATCAGTAAGATCCTTAGCTTCCCTCATCCTGCGTAAAACAGAAGGAAATCCCTTCTTTGTCAATGAATTTCTAAAAACCCTATATCAGGAAAACCTGCTTACCTTCACCCCCCCTCAGACCTTTCTTACTCAGGGGGAAGAAGAGGCAAGTAAAGCCCTATGGCAATGGGACATCGCTCAAATTGAAGCGTTGGGTATTACTGATAATGTTGTCGAATTAATGATAGGAAAATTAAAAAAATTGCCGAATTCAACACAGCAGGCTTTACGGTTAGCAGCTTGTGTCGGCAATAGTTTCGATTTAAATACCCTGTCTATCATTTATGAGAAATCAATTTATGAAACTTTTAAAGACCTTTTGCCAGCTCTGAAAGAAGAATTAATTAAGCCTACTTCTGTGTTGGAAACGATCGAAGAGGAAGGGGTTAGTTCTCAACTATTAGTTTTTAATTATAAATTTTCACACGACCGTGTGCAACATGCAGCTTATGCACTGATTGATAACTCGCTTCAAAAAGCAGTTCATCTCAAAATTGGCAATCTCCTTTTAGCAAGTACGCCTTTGGAAGACCAGATAGAAATAATTTTTAAATTAGTCGATCATCTAAATATCGGTTCTGACTTAATTGTCGATGAAGAGGCAAAAATTGAATTAATAATATTGAATTTGGAAGCAGCTCGAAAAGCGAAAGATGCAACCGCATACAGCTCAGCACTTCACTATTTGACTGCTTGTATGAATGTTTTACCAAGCGATATTTGGGTAAAACGCTACGATTTAGCTTTTTCATTGCATAAAAAACGAGCCGAAATTGAGTATTTAAACGGTAATTTTGCTCAGTCTGAAGCCTTGCTGGAGCTAACCCTATCTCAAGCAAAATCAGTCCTCGACAAAGCTGAAGTTTATAATATGCTGATTGTGCAGCATACCATGCTTGCTAAATATCAAGAGGCAATTCAAGCAGGGCGTAATGCTCTTAGTCTGCTAGGAATTGACTTACCTGAAGGGGAATTAGCAACAGCAGTTGAGCTAGAACTAGACGAAGTTAATAAGAAATTAGAAAACCAAGAGATTGCGTCTTTAATTAATTTAGAAAGAATAAAAGTTCCCGAAGTAAAAGCAGCAGTCAAATTATTGGCAAATATGGGACCTCTGGCATATTTTGTTAATTTTGACCTTTGGCAGCTAGTTACGGTTAAAACAGTTAATCTTTCTCTCACCTATGGTTATGCATCAGGAGCAGCGTATAGCTACTCTTGTTATGGAATGATACTTAGCACAATTTTAGGGAATTCTCACTCTGGTTATGAGTTTGGGGTGCTAGCAACTAAACTAAGTAATAAGTTTAATAATGTAGCTCAAAAATGTGCAGAACTTGTGGTTCTTGCCAATTATTTGAGTAATTGGGTGAAGCCAATTAAGTTTAGTCATACAATTAATGATGAGGCATATAAAACGGGGCTAGACTTTGGAGATTTGCAATGGGCAGGTTATACTCGTCTTCACAAAGTCATTGCTTCCTTCCATCAATGTAAAAGTTTAGAGCAAAGTTTAAAACAGATACCTCAGTCTTTGCTATTTTGCCAAAAGAGTAAAAATCAATGGGCAATTGATATAATTTTAGGTTATAACCTAGCGGTGTCGAACTTGATAGGCATGACTGCTGGAACCTTATCTTTTGAAAATGATGGGATTAGCGAATCCAACTTCTTGACAAGTTGCGAACAACATCAAAGTTCGGCGGCAATTTGTGAATTTCATATTTTAAAAACCCAAATTCTTTACTTATACGAAAAACCGGATTTAGCTTTGAACAGTAGCTTGTTAGCTTCAAAGCTACTTACTTCTATCTTCGGTCATATCTCAGTATCTACACATAACTTTTATGACTCACTGATTCTAGTTGCTCTTTATCCGAATGCTTCAGAATCTGTACAAAAACAATCTTGCGAGACGTTAGCAGCAAATCAAAAGCAGATGAAGATTTGGGCAGACAACTGTCCAGAAAATTTTCTACACAAGTACCTGTTAGTAGAAGCTGAAATTAGTCGCATCACTGGCAATGATTTAGAGGCAATAGACTTGTATGAACGCGCCATTGAGTCCGCAAAAGAAAATGAGTTTATTCAGAATGAAGCTTTAGCGAATGAACTCGCTGCTAAGTTTTGGTTAGCGAAAGGAAAAGAGAAGTATGCTAAAGTCCATATTACAGAAGCTTATTACGGCTATCAACGTTGGGGAGCTAAGCGCAAAGTAGAAGATTTAGAGGAAAAATATCCGCACTTTCTGACTAAAACATCTATTCTGCCTCGCGTCAAAGATACTCCCACGACTACTGGACATTCCTCTACGGGTAGTAGTTCTAATACGTTGGACTTCACCACTGTGATGAAAGCTAGTCAAGCGATCGCTGCTTGTATCGTGTTGGATAAGTTACTGGCTTCTTTAATGAAAATATCTATCGAGAATGCTGGCGCACAAAAAGGTTTACTACTCTTGGTAAGAGATGAAAAACTGCTGATTGAAGCCCGTTCATCGGTTGAATCAAAAGAGGTTGTTGTTCGGCAGTCAACTCCGCTTAAAGGTTGTCAAGAGTTACCTCTGACAGTGATTAATTATGTAAAGAGAACTCGCTCAGATGTGGTTCTAAATGATGCAGCTAGTGAGGGAAAGTTTATTAATGACTCTTATATAGAGCTAAATAAATTGAAGTCCGTTCTCTGTATGCCTATCCTTAATCAAGGGAAATTAATCGGTATTCTCTATTTAGAAAATAATCTAACATCCGGAGCTTTTACTCCCGATAGGATAGAAGTTTTAAGAGTACTTTCAGCTCAGGCAGCAATTTCTCTGGAAAATGCTATGCTTTACAATTCGATGGAACAAAAAGTCCAAGAGAGGACGCATGAGCTAAATGAAAAAAATGTACGGTTATCCCAAACTCTACAAGAACTTAAGCGTACTCAGACGCAATTAATTCAGACCGAGAAAATGTCAAGCTTGGGTCAATTAGTAGCGGGTGTTGCCCACGAAATTAACAACCCAGTTAACTTTATCTATGGCAACCTTGTCCACGTTAATGAATATACTCAAGACTTACTAAACCTAATGCAGCTATATGCCAAGCATTATCCCAATCCGGTGTCTGAGATTCAAGACGAAGCGGAGGCGATAGAAGTAGATTTCTTAGTTGAAGATTTACCAAAAATGCTGTCGTCGATGAAGGTGGGGGCTGACAGAATTCGTCAAATTGTCCTGAGTTTGAGGAATTTTTCGCGCCTTGATGAGGCAGAAATGAAAGAGGTCGATGTTCACTCAGGGCTAGATAGTACGTTGTTAATTCTGCAAAACCGCCTGAAAGCTAAGACAGAAATTCCCGCTATTAAAGTGATTAAGGAGTATGGTTCGCTGCCGCTCATAGAGTGTTATGCAGGTCAGCTTAACCAAGTATTTATGAATCTTCTGGCTAATGCGATCGATACTTTGGAAGAAGCCATGAATAATGGTTCAAAAACAATAGGAGATTACCAGGAAATAGCCCAGGCATCTTGTTTATCTTCCTGGGAACGAAAAGAACAAAATTCTCATAACCAATTGCGAATTAGCGATTACCAATTACCGACAATCCGGATTCGCACCTGTGTCGTAGACGAAAGTCGGGTTCTGATCGCCATTGCTGATAATGGCCCTGGGATGACAGAGGAAGTCAAAAAACGTATTTTCGATCCTTTCTTTACTACAAAACCGATTGGTAAAGGGACAGGGCTAGGGTTAGCAATTAGTTACCAGATTGTGGTGGAAAAACACGGCGGTCAATTACAATGTTTTTCCACACTTGGGCAGGGAACTGAATTTATTGTTGAGATTCCGATCCGTCCGCAACATTAACCTTTGTCTTCAGAAGCCGATCTCCTTTATCAGATAGAGGACAAGCAGCATTCTCAGTAATTTTGCTTAAACATTTCTTTATGTAAAGCTCATAGTTACGCACATTCACATACGCACATTCACGGTGGACTAGGGATGTAGAGAAAGGCTACCACTGAGGGGTAAGGTTAGCGGGAAGAGATAAGTCATGCAGCTCCTAGACAATTGCTCGATTGCTACCGAGAGAAAAGTAGGACTTCACCAATTGTATGTAGAAGATATCGTGAGATGCACCACGCTATCAGAAGCAGTGCTGATGGTAAATAAGGCTTATGATTTCCACCGTCATCCTTACTTTATGTGGATGCAGGCACCCTCTACCTCACGGGCACAATTTCTTTGCACACAGCTACCAATTTGTTTTGCAATTGAGTCATTTTCGCAATCATTAGCGGCAGTTTTGGCTCGGACTCCAGTATTAGAACGGCGACTTTCGGTGATGGAAAACGTGGCTGAAGAACATGGTCACGGCAATTTATTGACCTCTCACAAATACACCTTCCGCCAATTTTTGCGGGCTTTAGGTGCCACTCCAGAAGATTTAGAAATACCCTGTCCTGCATCAGTGTTAGCTTTCAATCATTCACTTCTGGGCTACTGTCTGACGCAATCAAGTGAAGCGGGTGGAGCCGCTTTGGGGATGCTGGAGCATCTGTATTCGAGTGTTAGTGGGATGATCGCCCGCACGATTAACGAGCGAGGTTGGGCAGCACCGGGTAGCCAGTCACACTATACTGTCCACGAGGAACTTGACGTAGAACACGCACGAGAACTGTTGACTTTGGCAGAACCCAGTTGGGAGGAGCCACGCAACCGCGCTCATGTTGCTCAAGGGCTGGTGCTGGGTGCCCACTACTTATGGGCTTTGTACGAATAGTAAGCCACGGTAAGAGCGATCGCTACATCACAGAGTACAGCGATCGCTCTTATCTTCCGACCTGTGCATTCTCAATACAGGTTCTTAACTGTTCGGTGAGAACCTGGACATGGGGTTTCTTGAGCATGGTTAGGTGATTGCCAGGAATGTTATAAATTTCCACTCCTCCTCCAGCTAGCTCGCCCCAACCCATACTTGGATCTTGATTCGCAGCGATATTTTGTTCGCTATTTTTCAAAAGAGTAATTTTGCTAGGATAGACTTGCGGCACATAGCTAAGCGCTGCTTGACTATTCGCTTGAAAAACCCTAAGTATCGATTTACTTCTTAATTCTTTTAATATTCGTTTTTTAGATTCTTTAGAGATTAGCTTGCTTTGGGGCTTGTCGGTAGC
>NZ_JACJOQ010000681.1:0-4687 GCF_014695635.1 Coleofasciculus sp. FACHB-712
CCCTCAATATTGCTAGGCCAATTACTACCACGCGGAACCGTGCGTTGTTGGTTAAAGAGAGTGCCATTTAAGTCCAGCATCTCAATCGTTCGGCTCAGAGTTTGCTGAGGATTGAACGGGCAATCTTCACCAGGGTGCTGCACCGAAATAATCAGCGTATCCCCGATAAAAGTCGGCCCCGTCAACTCACAGCGCGGCGGACCGTAGGCAAAGGGGACGATTTCTCCAGCATCCGGGCCAGTGGTGGGAATGAAAAAGAGCCAGTTATTGCCAAAAACCCCAATCAGGTTAGAAGTTTGAACATTGAGATTAGAATCATCCACACTAGGAGAGTTAGAACCCACGACCCTGTGGTCTATCGCTAATGGCGTTGCGGCAGCACCAACATCAAAACCATTGTGAGCGCTAGTAGACATATCTGTAACACCCCAAATATTTCCTTGGGGGTCAAATGCCAAATTATCCACATTGGCAAAACCCGAACCCGGTTCTGCTCCCGCTTCCCCACCTTTAGCAAATCGCTGCCAGCGGAAAGTTGTACCCGTAGCATCTGAGCTGTTTTCCATAATCTTGAACAGCTCGCCCGAAGGTTGTCCGGCGTTGACAGCAGGGCTGTACTTAGAAACCACAAAGATTCGAGAATCGGGGTAGCCATCGCTTCCGGCTGCACCATCCGTGTAGGCAATAAATACATCCTTGGTGCGAGGATGAACTTCGATATCTTCGGGACGTGCGGTGGGAGTTCCGCCAAGGAGGTTGGCAGCTAAGAAGGCATCCACGAGGACAGCCCCTTGGCTGGTATAGAAGTTGGACAGCTTCTTACCTTGATAACCTGCCAGGGCTGTGGCTTCATTGGTGGTATCTAGGTTGAATGCACCGCCATCTGTAGTTTGACCTGCAATACCGTTCCGTCTGGGTAGTTTAATCAAACCATTCCGGCTCGCTTTGCCCAAAGCGGCAATTTCTTGAGAACCGAGGACGGAGGGCGGAATCGGATTGGTAGCAGCATTCAAATCCAGGGGAATCCACGTTCCTGTCCCGTCAGGATTGTAACGGGCGACGTACAGCGTCCCCTCCTCAAATAAAGCGCTGTTGTTCTTGCTATTCGGGGCAGAAACAGTGCCTTTGCTAACAAATTTCCAGGTGTGTCCGCCGCGCCGGTCATCACCCATGTAGGCAACTAATTTTTTCCCAGCTTCCGCCCGCATGGCGATGTTTTCATGGCGATAACGACCTAATGCAGTGTGCTTGCGCGGGCGGAAATTTGGGTTACTCGGATCGATTTCCACCATCCAGCCGTATTTCTCGCCAACCAAGCCAAATTTTTCCCCACTGGTACCGGCGGTGTAGCTAGTCTGAGTACCATCAGATTTTACAGATTCTGTGACTCCTACAAAAAAGGCTGTGCTTGCCTGAAAGTTTTCTTCCGCTGAGAGGATGGTTCCCCAGGGAGTAGTGCCGCCAGAGCAGTTGTAGGCAGTGCCAATGATTTTGTTACCCAGCCCATCTACGCTGAGAGGAAATACTTGAGTGGCAGCGGGTCCCGTACTCAACAGGTAGTTTTGATCGCCTTTCTGGTAGCTCTTGGAACCCCAAGAAGTAATAGTTTTATACTGATCGGAACGCTGGCTGTTAATCCCTAAACCGGAAAGACCATGAAGGCGTCGATTGTTGGGATCTTTAACAATCGAATAGCGTCCGGCGCGATTTTGGCGTGCCATCCGCAGAACCGAACCGCCCATGTTGTACATGATTTCGCCCAACAGGAAAAGATCGGTTTTGTCACCCGGTAAACTCTGCCCAACGACTAAGGGATAAGACTCAGGTAATCCTGCTAAATCCTCTGGGACTTCAGGGAGTGTAAAAGTAAACGGGTAGGAGACATACTCGTGATTTACCCAAAGGTAGCCGTCGTTGGGATTTCTGCCATCCAGGGGAACAAAGCCGGTGTAGTCGTTGTTGTAGCCAAAGTATTCTTCTGGGTTGGGATAAACGCGATCGCCCCAACGTACAATCACATAACGTTCGTACTCTGGGGGCACCACTACATCATCAACGATGTTGTAGGTGCTTAACCGAGTATCGGTAGAAGCATTAATTACGCTTCCTTGATAATTAATGGCTGTGGCGTAAAAACTTTTTTGCTCTTGATAAATCGGTAAAGGATGCGGCAATCGCACTGGGGTAAATTTCAGTGGTAGAACCGCTTGGGCAACGTTAGGATTGCTGCCAAAATGCTGTCTCCCCAAAGTAGGAGCTAGTACAGCAGTACCGGCACTCGCCCCAAAAAAAATTAGTAGCTGCCTCCGACTGAACTTAGACATTAAATTCCTCTCTTTTTGCGATCGCAATAATCAAAAATTTTGAGTCATTATTTGACAGGAATTTAGCCGAGCTAACCTCTATAAAGCTTAAACAGTCAACCAAAAATGCTGCGACAGCTAAGCCACAGCATTCATGTCAACGGCTAGTCAACGCAGCATTACCTCAAGCCATCGGCATAAGTATCTATACCTGTAGCATCCTGCCTGCTTTTTGTTCTTTTTAGTCGAATGGGCGGCTCCCTCATACTCGACTTCCACCGCCAAATCTGAGTGTTTCTACGCACCCTCTGGAATACTACTGACGTAGAATTAAGCTTCTTTAATCTCTGGGTTAATAAAAGATTAATAAAATATAAATTTATCAAGAAGTTGTCAATAAGATTGTTAAGCCAAATTTTAGCAGGTCTTATTCCTCTATTAATGTTCGCTTAACCAAAAATGCTTTTAATAGAGATATCAATGAAAATACTTAAAAAGCTAAACTAAGCCTGCTTTTAAAAATTAGCAGAACTTTAAAAATGACCTTTTTGGCAAAAAAAATTAGGAGTTAACTTAATGATAAAAACAATTAGTCTTGCAGCACTGGCTATCAGTGTAAGTGTAGTTTTTCCATCTACAGTAAAGGCTGCTGTTCTGAATAAAGGATTTGAACAAGGGTTTCAGAGTTGGAAAGCCCTAGGCGATTATCGAATAGAAACTTCAGATTTTGGAATTAAGCCATTCCAAGGAAAAAACCAGGCTTTTCTCTCAACTGCATACCAAGAAACTTTTAGTCTCGACAATAATTCTAATCCGATTATTGGCGGTAATGCTGCTCCCGTCACTTTCATTTCTGGCTTTGCTGAAGAAGAAACTTTAGAAGGATTCTTGGGTTTCTCAACTTTCTTGGGCGATCAATCTTTATACGCTATAGCTACCGCAGAGCCGATTGAGGGATCTGCCATTAAGCAAACTTTTAAAGGCAGTGCTGGGCAAAAGTTATCTTTTTCTTGGAACTTCCTCACGAATGAGGCTGTTGAGCAATCTGCGGTTGATGACTTTACCTATCCTGATTTTAATGACTTTGCTTTTGTAAGTCTTCAGTCAGATTCTGGTACTCAATTCTTTAATTTAGCGGATACGATTTCAAAATTCAGTAACTCTTCAAGTGTCTTTAATAAAGAAACTGGATGGCAAGCTTTTTCTTATATTCTTCCAGCCTCAGGGGAATATACTTTAGGGATTGGGGTTGTGGATGTTGGGGATGGAACACGGATTTCTGCCTTAGTGGTTGATGAGGCAGAGGCAGCAGTTGTTCCTGAAAATACTCCTACATTGGGTATACTTCTTTTTGGAACTTTAGCAGCAGTAACCAGGTTAAAGGGTAGAAAGAAAAATTCAGGTTTGTTGTTTTAAAAAGATTATTTTAGCGTTTTTTATACTTAGAGACGCAATGAATAATTTTCGGTTATTTCTGTAATTCTTAGATTCTCTCCAAGGCTCATTAAGTGGGAGCAAAGAAGCAGCTTAGAGAATGTCTGAAAAGTCTGAATCGAGACGCTGAAACGGTAGATATCCCCCCTAAATCCCCCTTCAAAAGGGGGGCTTTGAAAAAATTCTCCCGCTTAAAAAGGGAGGCTAAGGGGATCGAAGCAACTTCTTACGTTTTCTTGCACTTTGGGAAGAGCAAGATTGAGAGATGCTGAAGTTTTGTCTTCAAATTTTAACTGAAATGTACTAGATGCGCGAATAATTGCGCCGTGTATATTTACCTGTAGATTAATCATCCCGAAAACCCGGATCGTCTTCGCGGCTGAAGGTGGATGTCGGTGGAATCGGAGGTGACGAGGAATTAGATGAATTATTATAAAAGCCTAGTAGCAATCCAGAATTATCAAAATATCGAATCCAACGATCAATTTTAGGTTCTGTCTGCCAATCAGAACGATACACTTTTGAAAATAGAAGCGGGGCTACTTGTCCTTTGACATCACCGAAAATTCTGATATAAATTTGTGTAACCTCCGGATTTTGTGCGAATCCCTGCTCAACAGAATTGCTAGCAATCGATTCTGCTTGCTCAAGCACGTCTTCAAAACTTTGATTGGTGTTCGGGCTAAAAATTAGATCGATTTGTTGGCGTTCCGGTTGTTGAGTTTTAAACTCCTGAATTTGAGAGAAAACAGGGGGAACGATCGCGCTCAATCCTGTAAAAATTAAAAATGTGGCTGAAACGATGCCGCGATGGATACCCATTGCTGTTACTCGTTAAAATTTTATCGCTTTATTCCTTCTACTGAAAGTCCCTTTTGACACAGCTTATCTTTGCGATCGCACTTCAGCATTAACAGACTAACACTCGTAGAATTAATCAGCCACTAAGC
>NZ_JACJOQ010000682.1:0-21113 GCF_014695635.1 Coleofasciculus sp. FACHB-712
TAGATGCCTAAAACTCAGCACCAGCGATATATGAGAATCCGCTGCATTGGGCTTGTTAGGCAGGGATTATGCGATGGGTTTATAGGTAATCGCATTAGCTTGCATCAACAATCTTAAATTCAACTCAGGATCAAGTTCAGGTAGAAACCAGTACTCTAACGCTGGCAACCATGCTTCTTGCATTTGAAATAGTTTATCTAAAAACTTTTAATGTTTGGTCGTTGGATGAAACTCTGCAATACCCAATTTTCATTAAAACGTCTTATAACTCATTTATTAATTGTCTCACGAGACATAAATAAAAAGATGGGTTATAAGACACGGTATCAATGGGTTTCAGGCGCGTTGTACTAACTTTAAAAATGTATCTCATAAACGGTCGTCTTTAAGGCACAAGTTTTATGCCCTTAATTTTAATTGGAACCAAAATATAAAAAATACCCTGGCTCTAAAAGCCAGGGTTCCGAGTAGCATCGAAAAATTAATCACAGTTATATCACTGTATTCAATTCATATTTTAGGGGTCGCAGCTAGTTACGCTGAGTCCTATCAAAATTTAAGTACAACAACTTGGGGTGAGCGCATTCTTAGCAGTGGTTCGGGAGTTCTTCTCAATAAAACCAAAACCCTCGATTGGAGTTGATAGGGGATTTTCTTCCGAGTTGTCCTACATACATTTCTTAACTGGTGATCGCACTGGCGGAAGATCCGGCTCTACATTGTCATATATTACTTTCCCAACTGTAACCATCCCATCTACGACTTTTCCATGAGGCCTATTGCTTCAAAGCCATAAGTCAATCCGCAAATCGCACAGACCGCATTCTACCTTGCGGTGTTGCTCTTGAGAGGAGCGCGATCACACCCTTCAACAGCAGCCGGAGCAGTCTTGAAAAGATAAGCTGCAATCACTGCTAGATGAATCCCCACAATCCTTTTATAGTTTGTACCATGCATCCCACAGAACCAGACAGCGATCACTGTCTCAACTTCCTCCAACAGATAACAAATTTTATCATATTTATTAGCCCCAATAGTTTCACCCAACAGCATGAGCAAGATGGGGGAAGGTAAATAGCTTTGCAGCCGAATATGCTGGTGATCGAATACTAAATAAGTTATGAGTAGGCGTAAGAAATTCAGAAAATTACTGATTGCTCAAAACTGATTAGTGAAACAGCTTCAATTTTAACCTTCTAGCAACAATGAAATTTCTAACTAAGAGCAGTTTATTGTTTCTGATGCCTTTAGCGATCGCAGGAATTCCCCTCATCCAACCCCTATTGATCTCCCAACCCCTTTACGCTCAGTCTATTCGATTAAATATTCGTCAAGAGGGGCGATTGAACCAAGGAAGCCACCAAACTTACGAATTTCGTGCTGAATTCAATCAATTTGTTACCATCTCCTTAAATAGTCGCCAGTTCGATTCTTACTTGGAACTCTACGATCCAGATGGTCGTTTAATTGCTGAGAATGATAATGCTAATGGGACAAACTCTCAAATTCGGGTAAATCTTCCTACAACTGGAGTTTATACGGTTGTTGTCAAAGGAGCAAGAAATTCCGCACGGGGAAACTATACCCTAGCAATTCAGGAAAATGGGGGGCAAACCCCGGTTGAGCCTCGTCTTCCTCAACCACCTCGTAATTCTCAGGTGCGGGAGGGTGGATGGATTGGGCAAAGACAAATAAACCGTCATAATTTTTCCGGTCAAGCAGGTCAGACAGTAACAATTGCTGTTGAGAGTAACCAATTTAATCCCCTTGTTACAGTTTTCGATCCTGATGAATTTTCCGTTGCTTCTAATGGACTTTCTGCTCACAATTCTGATCCGAACCGCTTTAGCTTTAAGCTCCCAAAAACAGGAACCTATCAGATCCATGTGCAAGGCAAAGTGCAAAGCAATGGTTTGTTTGAAGCAGGAGAGTACACCTTGACTATTAATCGATCTTGATGAGTATTGCGAACAAGCTGTTGAAGACATTCCTTCATTAAATGTTGGCTGCACATCTAGAAATTCTTAGGACTTACGCAAGTGTCAAAAAAAATTTTTTTGTTTGTAGTAAGGGCTTTAACCCTTAGAAATGAGGGCTTGATTCCTCACTACGAACTGAAAATAATATACCAGTTGCGTAATTTAGATAAAAATATTGCCCACTTCAAGCCATGAATAAGTCAAAAATTTTCATCAGTATGCTGTTTAGCTTCCTCCTTTTAGGATGCACTCAAGCAGCACAACTACCCACCCAAAGGGAAACATTATCCCCACAAACCACTACTCAAGTTCCAGACGCTCAAACGTCAAAGCCTCTAACACCTGAACAAGCTGATGCGTTAATTGTGGCAACGATTCAGGCAATTAATGAGAAAGATGTTGACTTCTTTATTCCCTACTTGCTAGAGCGCGATCGTACCACTGAAAATGTGCAAGCAGCCCTCAACCATTATCAGACTTACTTTCAAGGGGGAAAAATTACTAATTTTGAACGCCTTAATATTGAACAACTCGGTCAAACAGGCAATCGAACTCCTATCCAACGCTTTAATTACCGCATCTATAACAGTAGTGGCATTAGCAAAGAAATTGCTGTTTATCAAGACCAAACTATTCGTTTGACCGAGCCATTTTTGCTCTATTCTTTTTACGCTAATCGTTTAGTAGAACGATATATGGGCGCAATTAAAAGCCAAGAAATTGAGCAATTAAGTCAAATTGTGAACATCGAGGAAGAATCGTTTAGTAAAGAAGAACTCAATGCAGTTCTAGCACAGTATAAAAATTTGTTCTCCTTAGATACTCTCAATTATGAATTGACAGGATTAAATTCAGAGCATCAGCATTTTATCTATACTCTTTCTAGAAAAAACGGGGGTAAGCATGAAATTAAAGTTATCTACGGTGATGGTTTAGTAAGTCTCCACGATAACTTTCTTCCTGCCAAAAACTAAAGCCCTTGCTCATTGCTATAGTTAACCACTAACCAATTTTTACCTGCGAGGGTAAATATTCAAGCGATCGCCATTCACTACAGGCGATCGCTTTATGGTTAACAGGTTGAAGACTTCAGACTATTTCCCCTAACAAGTCTTCTTTCTCTTAGTAGTGAGTAATCCTAATCCTGCTAATCCGAATAGAGTAACAGTTGTAGAAGGTTCTGGGATAGAAGTAGCAGGGGATACTTTGACAAACGTTATATCCTCTTGATTCATTCCATCAGGTAATGCACCCTGAAGTAGAGGAGAATTTATATTTTTGAGATACCGATCAAAGAAGGCACGATTATAAGCATTGGCAACTTGCGTACCTAATAAAGGATCGATAGAACCCAACTGTAACCTCTCTGGTGGAAAACCATTAGCTAAAAGAAGGGGCGAAAGGAGCGGATTATCCGAAAAATTACCGTGCCCCATGCCTCCAATTGCCACACTGTAACCATCATTTCTTAACCCTAGCGAGGCAAAAAATTCGTCTACATTATCGTAGTTGGCAGAATTATTGCGATCGGAAACAATCATATAAGCTTGGTCTAATCCTTCCGGAATGGCATGTTCAAAACCCAGGAATGGATCGCTATCCAAACTTAATCCTGCTTTAAAGCGAGAATCAGAACGCAGAACTTCAGGAACCGTGACACCCCCTATAGAATGCCCGTAGATCCCAACATTATCTAGATCTAAGATTCCTGCTAACAACCCTTTGGGGTCATTGGCATTGATTTGCTCTAGTTGATCCAATACAAAGCGAGCATCAGCCGCTCGGACATCAACTAGCTGTTTGCGAGTTTCCAACATCTTCTGGAAATCTTCTAAAGTTTCTGGGGGTGGATTAAAGCTGGGCAGCAAATCGAGATTTGCTTGAATAGCTTGCCCATCTGGAAATACTGTTACCAGCGATTCGTAGGTGTGGGACATGCCGACCACAACGTAGCCGTGACTGCTTAACTCCTCTGCTTGGGCTGTATACTGCTCTAGGAAACCTGTATCTCCCCCAGGAGACAAAAAGACAACTGGATAACGCGATTGAGCCGTTGCAACTGGGACTGCGGACAAAGCATGGGGACGAATTGAACTGAGAATATCCGGTTCAATACCTAACAATCCAGAAACAATCGGTATTCCAGCCTCTTCAAGGTAAGCCTTTGAACTTGCTCCTGGTAACGCTTGACCAGGATACCAAACTTGAACGGCTAACTGTCGATTGCCTGCTGCACCACTAGGGTCAAAAATTTCGGTGCGGTTGAAGTCGGTAAACTGGTAGGAAACTGTACCAACCGAAAATGCTCCTGTTAAATTAGGCAAATAAAAAGGTTGGGTACTACTGGTTGCTAAAGAACTTAACGAGTTGCTAGATAAAGTTACTGCTGTTGCGGCTTCTAAATTAACCCCCACAAGTGTTGCTGCTGCGGTTACAGCGACAAAACTCGAACACAACCATTTATTTTTCATCATTGTCAACTTACTAACTGTGAGATAGGACTGGAATTAGTATATAAGGCTAAATGAACACTATCTTTAGAAATAGATTATTGCACTACTCCATTTCAACCCATACAGTAACAGCCGTCACAGCGATTAACATTTCATCATTTTTATCATCTCCGATAGTGCACCAGTACAATAGTTCTAATATTGCAAGAAATTGCCATATATGGCAGAAAAGGGCGTGAAATCTAATCAAATAAAGCAAGAACAATAGAAACCCTTCTTGCCCACACCCAAACGCTAGTCTACACCTTGCTCAGTTTGATGCCGACGGCTTACCAACGCGATAGTCTGCAAGCGTTATTGGGACTGTTTCTGGAAGCCGAGGGACATCCCTTCCCCGAGTTCAGCTCTCGTTAAATCTGCTAGTGCCTTGAGTCGTTTTCTCAATGACTGCTTCATGCTTTATGGTGGTCACAATTAAAAGCCTTTTGACGTCAGTTCTCGCCTACCACTACCAAGATGGTTGATACACTAATTGCTACTGCACTCGATGAGCGTGAATATTAAGCACTTAAAAAACTGGTTTGCAAGCTGCTGCTACTGTGCTTCATAAACCTGGAATTCACTGTATTTCTTGCCCTTACCTTACCAAAAAATTTGACGCTTTTGGTAATAATCAGCTTGCATTCGGCGCAAATTTTGATAAATCTGTGAGCGCTCGCTCACAGATTTATTATTTGCTGCCAATTCATCTTCTCTGAGCTTCTGTTCATGTCTCTTCTGGTTTTTTAATTGAGCTTCGCGCTGTTTGTAAAAGTAAGTTTGAAGTGACATCAAATACATGACATTGACCGATTCCTTGGGTTGATACTCTTAATTTAAGATTTAACTCAAAGAATCTACATCCTACGGTTAGCTCACCTAGCTGGATGATTTTGTTAGGGATAGAGGATTAACCCTTTCACCCAATCGTACTAATAATACTTAGGCTTAAACTAATCCAGACCGCAATGCGACAACAGCCGCTTGAACTCGGTCATCTACGGCTAGTTTATTCATAATCCCTCGCACATAAGTTTTAATCGTGTTGGGACTCAAATATAATTCTTCAGCAATTTCGTTATTACTCTTTCCCTGAACAATTCGCTTTAAAACATCTATTTCTCGTGTAGAGAGATTACCAATGGCTGTACTCGGTGTAAAAGGTTTTAGATTAGTCAAAACCAGTTGAGCAATTTGGGGATCGAGGTAAGTTGCACCCTCAGAAGCCGCCGTGATCGCTATTAGCAATCTATCAATACTCGCGCCCTTAACACAATAAGCATCTGCACCCGCAGACAAAGAAGCTATGATTTCTGTTTCTAGCGTATGAGACGTTAAAATCACTACCCGTACCTCTGGAAGCGCATCTTTGATCTGTTGCGTGGCTGCAATACCATCTAGGCGAGGTAAACCGATGTCCATGACAACGAGATCGGGTTTCAGGCGTTTAGCCGCTTCTACACCCAAGTAGCCGTCTTCTGCTTGCTCGACTAACTCATACTGAGGATAATTTGCTAAAGCTTGCTCCAAGCCAAGCTGCATAAGAGGATCGTCTTCTACGATAATCATTCGTAGGGTAGAGAGAGGCGAGGCGCTTTCTGAAGCCATTGCAAAGATTTACGATGAGGACAATTTTAGACTACCATCCCAAAGGCAGAGTTGAATTCACCCACTTAGGGGAAGATTCATAGGTTTAATTGCAGCATTGTAAGGGTATAAGAGCATAAGCCATTATAAGCAAGCGGAGGCTATACACTCACCCGGTCTTTTCAGAGACTTTGGCAAACTTTTTTTTGATTAGCTAGATTTTAGCCGCCACGATTCCCCTCGCGGATATGAATATAAACAGCATTTTCTTGATTTCGACAATTCCCGATGTTGGACGTTATCCTTGCTTAGTTCTAGGTGGGTTTTTGTTCGCAGCAATTACTTTTTTAATTTTAGAACGGCGACAGACTGAACGACGAATAAAACAGTTTTGGGAACAAGAAACGAATTCTCAATTAGAAGATAAGATGAGTGAGCCAGGGAAATCATCGAATATTAAACTGGTTTGTTTGCAAGCTGTGACTCACGATCTGCGAACGTCAACGATGGGAATGTTAATGATTTTGAGGACATTACAACAGAGTTCCGGAGAAAAGATATCTCTTTCCAGGACAACACTAGAACGCATGATTGAAAGTAACGATCGCACTTTGACTTTAATTAATTCTGTTTCAGAAAAGTTAGATAGCGAACCTCGGCAAATTCCTCTCCAATGCCAACCTTTACTTTTACAACAAATATTAGAATCAATATTCATTAAGTACCAAGACAAATTGATGAGAAATAAAGTTAACTTAAATAATTTAATTATTAATAGACCTCTAGAAATAAATGCTGACCCGTCCCAAGTACAAAAAGTGGTAGAACAGCTATTATTAAATGCAATTAAACATAATCCTCCTGGAGTCAAAATCGATCTAAATGCCACTGTAGAGCAAGGAATGCTTCGATTTTCTATAACGGATAATGGCATTGGTATGGATCAAAAGCAACTCTTATCCCTATTTCATCTATATGCCCGTAACTTACATAACCCTCACTTAACGGGTATTGGTTTAGGCTCTTACCTCTGTCGTCAAATTATACAAGCACATGGAGGAGAAATTGGTGTAAGTAGTCAACCGAAAGCAGGAACAACAGTTTGGTTTACACTTCCTTTAGCCGCTTCAGATGTTTGTCATAAATAATTTAACATAAATTCAATATTTTCCATATTTTAAAGATTCCCCATTTAGGTGAACGAACTGGAGGAATCCTACCTTACTTAGAAAAGAGTAAGTTTAATTTATCTCCTAAATAAGTAATTTTTATGAATACTCTTCGACATTAGTGCCACGATTATAGGCTAAAAAGGGAAATGTCATTAGGCTTAAAACTGTGAGAAATTTTAAACCAAGTAAGTAGAATACTATTAGATTGGTTGAGTAACCCTTTAGAACCACGTGTCTTGCAAACTCAAGATAGAATTGGCAATATTAGCTGGCATATTTACGATCCTGTCACGGCGAGGTCTCGTCATTTAAATTTTGAGGAAGAAGTGCGGATGTGGCTTGATGAACAATACTATCGTCACTAATTGAGAAATTGAGAAGATTAAGTCAAATGAATACTGATTTTGAATATGGAAACGTTAATAATCCATATGAAGTCGAACGTTTAGGATAGCTTCTAGGTCAAGGCTTTTATACAGGTTTATTTACGCCTCAACAACTACAAAATTCTGGTCAACTAGAGGTAACGGAAAAAGCTTTACAACTGGCAACACAATTTTTTTCCTTACCTACTCCAGTTTTATCAGATTTCTTTTAATTAGGTCATGCAACCAACAGTGTAAACCAGAAAGTTGTTCCCTCCCCCGGTAAACTATTGATCCCAATATCGCCCCCATGTGACTTAATAATTTGTCTGCACAAATACAACCCTAACCCTATTCCTGTAGAAGCACGGCTTTGACTTCCCCGATAATAGAGGTCAAACAAATGTTCTTGTTGTTCAAGATTGATACCTATTCCATCATCCGCTACGGTACAGCGAATGCGATTTGCTTCAGAAGTAGCATTCACTGTCACCGTCACCCCGGGTGGATTATACTTAAACGCATTCGTAATCAAATTCTCAAATACTCGTCTTAATTGCACTACATCGGCATTCACCAAGGGGAAGTCAATATTAACTAAATTAATTAATGTTGCTTTATATTTATTGGCTAAAGGCTCTAAATCAGCGATCACCTCTTGGATAAATTCACAAAGCGCTAACGGCTGACAATATAAAACGATTCCCGAAACTTCACTAGAATGAGCTTCTAGGAGGGCATTAATTAAATTGAGTTGTTTTTCACTTCCCTCCTGTAAGCGTTTTAAAATGGAACGAGATACAATCAAAGTTTCACCATCTTGATTTAAAAAGTTATTTAAGACTAAAGATGTTCCCATAATCGGCGTTCGTAAATCATGGGAAAAAGCGTGTAAAAACACATCCTTAATTCGATAAAGTTCTTGCAATTCCTGCACTTTATGATACAATTCTTCCGTGCGCTTTTGAACCAAGCCTTCTAAATCTGTATTCAGGGATTGAACTTGTTGATAAAGCTGTGCCTGTTGAATAGCGATCGCTAGTTGATTCGCAAGTTTCTTAACGAAATCAATTTCATTATCTTCCCAGAGCCGAACGCGATTGCATTGGTTCGCTACTAAATGACCAAAAATTTGTTCTCCCACTACAATCGGAACAGCCAAGAACGAGCGCACTTGATAGTCTAGGAAATCTTGTCTAATCTCCGGGGGGAGTTCTAGCTGAGTGACATCACCAAAAGCATAAGCTCTCTCAATAATAAAATATTCTAAAATTTCCTTAATATGAGCTTCATTGCGAGGTTTCCAAGCTAACAGAGAACTACAATCATCCGTTACAGATTCAGCAACAATTTGTCCTTGGACTTGGCGATCGAACTGCACAATATAGACGCGATTAACTTGTAAAAACTGACGAACTTCTTTAACAGTCGTTTCAAGAATTTCTTGCAAATTCAAAGACTGACGAATTCTTGCCGCCATTTCTCCAAGTAGTTTTTCTCGTTGTGCAGCTCGTAATACCTCTAGTTCAGTACGTTTGCGTTCCGTAATATCAGTCGTGACAGAAAGAACACAAGGCTCACCATTGATGATAACAACTTCTGCCGAAAATAAACCAACAACGATTGTGCCGGATTTATGGCGAAATTGGTACTCACAACCGTTAACTGAACCTTGTCTTTGTAAAATTTGATAAACTTTAGCACGCTCTGCTGGATTCACCCAAGGATTAAACTTAGCTTGTTCAATAACTTCTTCTTGGGTGTAACCTGTAGCATCCAAAAAACTTTTATTAATATCAATAAAACAACCATCCTTGAGCCTAGTAATGGTCATGGCATCGGGACTGCATCGAAACGCTTTAGCAAATTTCTCTTCTGACTCTTTTAGGGCTGACTCTCCCTGTTTGCGTTCCGTAATATCTAGAACATATCCTTCATAATGAGTCACAACTCCTGACGAATTTCGCACCACAACACTATAGTCATGCACCCAGCGAACTTCGCCATTTGCACAAACAATGCGATAGTCCTGTCGATAAGTATTAATTCTTGCTGACTCATAGGCTTCAATCTCAGCTACAATGCTAGCAACGTCATCAGGATGAAGAACCTGGCTATAATTAATCCTGCCACTTAAAAAATCTTCTGCTTCATATCCCCATTGCCTGACATTAGGAGAAACATATTCCACAGACCAAGGTTCTTGTGCAACCCAACGAAAAATGGTGACAGGACCGTTTGTAAATAATCTTTCCTGTAGTTGTGCCAGAATTCGATTTTGGGAGTGATTCGCACCATTGAGTTCAATTTCTAACATAAATTCAAAATCGGTGCTGAAAATGATAATCTTTTCACCCCTTGGGGTGAACGAGGAGGATGAAGCCAGAGACAGTTTTCCAGCTTATTTTGTTTGTATCACCTTTTGAGCTAATTAGTGGTTAGGGGGATTACAAATATGTATCTTTATAATCGTTTTACTCTCCCACGCTTACTGGATAAAACAATGTTTCGTCCAGTTTTGGCAGAACAACGTCATTCTCTCCTTGAGGCGGCGGGGGGTAAAGTGCTTGAAATTGGGTTCGGAACGGGGAAAATCTTCCCCATTATAATCGCGCTCACGTCACCAATTTATCTATTTTCAACAAAAGACCTCATTTATGTACTCATACATGGGGATGAATATTGTCTTAAGCATCTGGTAAAAACCTAGGTGGCAATACCATCTCAACAAGGTAAATTGTGTTTGCGGGGCCGGGTGTCATATTAATCGATCGTCCCATGCGAGCACTCATGTAATCGGCTCAGCTTGGTCAAGGTGCAGTTGAGGGATTTTATCTGGCTCAAATTTCTCGTTTCGGTGGCTATATGACTCGCGCTATCTTAACTTCCCAAAAAACAACCCCCTAATGATTCGTCCTTATCATCAGCAAGATTTAGAAGCAATTTTAGAGATTTGGGAAGAATCTTCTAAAATTGCTCACTCTTTTCTCGATGAAGCCTTCTTCATCCAGGAACGTCAAGCTATTAGAGAGCAATATTTACCGATTGCTCAGACTTTTATTTTTGAGCAAAAAGGCGAAGTTTTGGGCTTTATCAGTTTAATCAATAATCTAATTGGTGGATTTTTTGTCAAGCCTTCAATGCAAGGTCAGGGAATTGGGCAAGCTCTGATGAATTATGCCGTTAAATTGCAGGGCAAGCTTGAAGTTGATGTGTTTGAGCTTAACCAAATTGGACGAAAGTTTTATCAGCAGTATGGTTTTATTCCTGTTGAAGAATCTCTTCATCCAGAATCGGGATTTATCTTAATACGAATGTCCCTCAAGTAAGCTACCGTTTGAGAACGGTAAAATTTTAAAATCATCGAAAGTAACGCTGAAGCCATCTCCTTGAGGTGCAGCACACATCAACCCAACGAAAACGGTTTCAGCGTCGGTGAGATAAGCCAATCGCAACAGGGTATAGGACTCACCATTAAGAGAATACTCCACCTCAACAGTTTCCGCCTGACGTTTTTAGCGTAACCAGACTGAGGTAGGATTATCCTGTAGAGGCACAACTGACCAATCAGAATAATCCCGCGTCACGACAACACTTGCCTGTTGTAAGCCGTTGATAAACTCTATCCTACACTTCAGCCAATTTCTTTCAGCCTCGCGTAGCATTAATCCAGCTTGGTCGTAAAGGGCAGAATACTTTTCGCTAATCTTTACTTGAACCTGACAGTTTCCTGAAATTTATCGGTAATAAAAGTGACCGTTATCACGAATAAACTTGTAGTGAGTTTGACGCCAAAAATCGGTTTTAGCTCCTGTTGTTATTTTGATGAAATTATTATTAGGAGTCCAAGCAGAAGGTTTATTGTACCATTGCATCCCTTCAAGCAATTCCATATTATTAAAATACTCCCCAAATAATGTGCCAAACAACATCCGTCCAAAAATGAAGGCTAACGGCAGCTAAAAAACCAAAGCTTTTGAAATAGTAAGCTGCTAAAAATGAGACAATCCCGTTTAACAATATAATTTCTATCATCAGAGCAATCGGAATTTCATGAATTGCCTGTAAATTAAACATTAGCATAACGGCAGGAAGGTGGGCTAGGGCAAAAGTGACAGCCGAAATAGTGCTGACAAACCAGAAAATGTTAGTTTTTGCTACTCCTTTTAACAAAATTTTGCTAATTAACCATGCTCCAAAGGGAATGAGAAACAGACGAAAAATAATTTCTTCGCCGATAGCAGCATTAATTGATACAACAACTGAGGTAGGGAAAGAAGGATGGCTGAATGCACCTAAATCGTGGAACTGTTGGAACATTAAATCAGCAACAATAAAAAATGCTCCTAGAATAATGCCAGCCAACGCCGGAATAACAAATCGTTGCCGATGAGAAACTCTACTATCCCACAGAGTCGGAATGGCTAACAAAAATGATAGTTTTAAACCAATAAATCCTAAGCCTCCATAAATAATCAGTGTGGCGATACCATTGGCTAATGCAATAACAAGTTTTGGGGGAGTACCTTGTGGCACTGCTGGAAGGAAACTCACTTGAGGAAGGAAAACGTTTACACCCGTTAGGACGGAAAGAAGGACAACTAAAGCCCAATAAATCTGAGTTGAGCGAGAGATTTTTGTAACCATTGCTTTGTTTTAGTTTTTAGAGCTAAAGAAATTATCTTGAAGGCTGACTAAACCATCACTATAAACAACTTGAATTTGATGCTTATTCCCATTATTTCCAGATAGGTCGTAAATCAAGTGCTGTCGTTCTGGGTTAAACCCGGTGAAGTGATAGTTGAGGGTGTCTCAGGAAAACAATTGTTTATACTGTGCTAGAAGTTTTTTGAGTTCTGCATGACTATATAATTTTTTTCAAAACTCAAAAAATGATTGAGTCGTTCAACTTTTGGGCTTTGAAGAACACTTATATATCCTTCGACTAAACGATTGGCATAAAATGAATAAGATAAGAAAGGATCGTTTAAGCGAATGCGGTTCTCTTGATAAACGGCTATGGGTTTGCTAATACCACTATTGTTGTAGATGCGGTAATTAAAGGATCGCACGGGGTAGCATTTCCGATTTTACCCAAATTTTCAATATTCAGACGTTCAAAACGAGTAATCTTTTTTCCTTAAAAGTAAGTTTCATAATGACTGAGAGCGGCTTGCACATTTTCTATGTTTCGATCTCGCTCTAGTAAGTAGGGGATAAAAAAAGTAGCATTTTTCTGCTTAATTGCGTTAATTGTTGAGCTAATTAACGCATCAGCTTCTTTAGGAGTGAGAGGTTCTGTGCTTTGAGCTTCTAGAAGTTTTGCTGCGGTTGGTTGCGGTAAGGTTTCCCTTGGGTTCGTGCATCCTAATAGTAAAACCCTGAAGAGAGTAGTAAAAAAGATTGTAGGTTTATTCATAATCAATTTTTCTAAGTTTTTTTGCTAAGTCACATCAACTTGTGTTACTAATCAATTTGACGCTTGCCAAATCTTGGTTTGAGGAGCAACGGCGACTAATAACTGTCCATCAAGACTAAATTGAACTCCAGGTAAACTAAAAGTTTCAGGAGCTTCAAAAACAATTTTTTGTTGTTGTATATCCCAGAGTTTAATTCCCATGACGGGGACGGGATTTGAGGTGGGCATTAAGGCTTCTATTGCTAAGGTTTGCCCGTTGGGACTAAAGACAATTCGATTTATTGAAGGTTGGCTAAAATGAGGATTAGTAACGCCAATATTGGTTAAGATGTGTTCGAGTTTATTGGTTGGTAAGTTCCAGAATTTGATCGTGTTATCATTACTACTGCTGACCAGGCTCTTGCCATTGGGACTGAAAGCAAGAGACTGCACTTTATCTGTATGTCCTTTTAGAGTTAAAAACCGGGAGCCGGTGCGAAGATTCCAGAGTTTAATGCTATTATCTTTATCGCTAGTCGCTAAGAGTTGTCCGTTGGGGCTTAAGGCGATAGGGTGATATGACCCAGGAGAGCGATCACTATTAAATAGCGTCTTTTTTAGTTGCCCTGTCTGACTATTCCACAACTGTATTTTATTAGTGGTTGTTGCACTGACAAGGGTTTGTCCATCGGAACTCATGATTAAACGGTCAATAATACCGTTAGAAGGGTTGAGATTGAAAGTATGTAAGGGTTTCCCTGTTTGAAGATCCCACAGCTTAACGGTTTGGTCTGAACTACCGCTAGCAAGGAGTTGTCCATTTGGACTCAGTGCGATCGCATGAACAGCATAACGATGTCCCTGTAATGTCTGCGCGATTTGTCCAGTTTTGACATCCCAAACCTTAACCGTACCATTGGAAAGTCCGGCAATAATCTGGTTGTTATTCGGAGTAAATGCTACAGCATGAGCAATATCTCCAGCAATGTAAGTATTTCCTTCAACAGGTTCTTGTGCAAGATTTCTCTCTAACCAAAAGGCTTCTGTTGCTTTTCCTTGTATTAAAGTTGCAACTTTTTTTCCGGTTGGCAAATCCCACAAGGTGAGGGTACTGGTTCCACTTCCACAGGAACGCTCATAGTCATGGCTACTAATTGCCAAAAAGCGGCTATTGGGGCTAATTGCTTGGCTGACAGGGGAGAGTTTACAATTTCGACTATCAGAGGGATAAAGGCTGTATAAGTCGAGTTGATGTAATAGTTGTGCTTTGTTCCAAGTCTTTTGACGAGTATTTAATTGGCTAGACTGAGCCGAAACAGCTTGGATCAAGGGGATGCTTGCAATCGCTACAGTTATTAGAAGGGAAAAACCCGTCTTGGTGATAAATTTCATTATTTCTACGGGCAATTCGGATGTGGTACAAGCATATCTGCCCTTAAAATACTCTAACTTCCCCCACCTCGCTCATCCTATTGGGTGAATCAATCTGTTAACTCAATTGGGTGAAGTTAACACAAATATTATTGCCTTACGATGTAGCCAGTTTATATCGCTGAAATATCGATTAACACTCTTGAGGACTATAAACATATTTTTTAAAAAGGAGAAAAACTTTTCATGAACCCTAAATATTTCGTTCTTTGTTTATCTCTGCTCGTTTCCCTACCCATATGGGTACCCTTGAAACTCCCCGCTCAAAAAGTTGCTTCATCTGTAACCGTAAATGGGAAATTTACGCCCTTGTTAAAAACCATCAAAACACAAATGGCAGAACAGTCCGTTCCAGGACTCGCCATTGCTATTGTTCAAAATGGAGAAATAATTTTTCAGGAAGGTTTTGGTTATCGCAATATTGAAAGCAAAGATCCCGTTACTCCGGCAACACTGTTCCGCATTGGTTCAACAACTAAACCCCTAACCGTAATTGGGCTAATGCAGTTAGTAGAAGCGGGCAAACTTAATTTAGACGCTCCTGTAGTCCAATATTTACCAGAGTTTAAAGTCAATCCCAAAATCACTGTTCGGCAAATTATTTCTCATAGTTCTGGGATGGCAGATATGGCGAATCCCTATGGACGAACAGATGCAGCAGCACTCAAAGACTACGTTAGCAGTTTTAGTCCCCAGAGTGCTTTTGCACCTCCTGGAGTTGTCCTTAGTTACTCCAATCCTGCTTTTAACGCAGCTGGATTAGTGATTGAAAAAGTTAGCGGTATGCCTTACACAGATTATATGGACAAGTTTGTATTTCCCGCGCTGAAAATGTTTCATAGTACCATAAATTCAGATATGGCTATGACTTATCCCCTGGCTGTAGGCTACGAAACAAAGCAAACTGGACTAGAAACGGTGCGCCCTAACCCCAATAATGCAGCCGAATATCCGGCAGGGTTTGTTTTTTCAAATGTGCAAGAATTAGCCAATCTCGCTTTGTTTATTCTCCAGGATGGTCAACTTAATGGCAAATCAGTATTAAGTTCCAGTTCTGTCCAATTAATGAAAACTCCTGTTGTTGAGGTCGAACCGATTAAAGTTAGTTACGGTTTGGGTTTGATTATTGCTGAAGAAAGAGGAGCATCGGTAATTGGACACGATGGTGGTATCAATGGATATACTTCCTATTTAAAAACTATTCCATCTGCTAATTTAGGTATAGTAGTGCTGGCAAATCGCTCTGGGTTTAATGCCGAGCCTATTTTTGAATCTATAATAGATTCATTTTCAAAATTACCAAAGCAGCAAACCGAAACGCCTCCTAAATTAGATCCTACTGCCTTAGCTGCTTATGCTGGTGAGTATGAAGTTCGCAGTGCAGATGGCAAAATTAGAGATACATTAGTAGTCAGCGTTAAGCAGGATAAATTGATAGTCAAGGCATTGAGTCAACCCGAAGCAGAATTACGTCCTCTGAGTGCTGATCTATTTAATGTTTTTATTGGCGATCAGCTTGTCAATAATATTTCTTTTCTGCGCGATTCTACGGGTAAAATTACATTCCTAAGTGCCAGCTTGCGTGCCTATTCACGAATTAAATAGTCTAGTCAGACAAGACTTAAGGTAAATTGCTATTGAGTGATGCGCTCGATAATGGCTCAGACAGCACTTGTAGCAAAGCAAGCAACTATACTAGATCAATTTAAACCTTCGGTTAAGTGACGCTTTCGTTTAAAAAAAAAAGCAACTGTTATCTAGATTTAGGTTTCATATCTGGCGTGATTTGAATTGAGCGAGTATAAACTGTACCCGCCTCTGAATACCGAAAGTCAATCACTAAGTCGTGAATAGATTTACCAGTAGGTAAAGTAGCTATATCACCAGAAGTCGAGCGACAGTTCCTTTGCTCAAAATCATCAGCTAGGCAGATCCGAATAGCACTCGCTGGGTGATCGAACCATCTGTTAACTGGAAAAGCTTTATTCTGAATGTGCGTGGTGTGGCGAATTTTTATTTTTTTACCATCAATGATGTTGACAACTGCCCACTCTTTTTTATATTCATCAATTTCGGAGGGGTTTTTATATTCGGTGACGGTATCCCGTAAGCGCATCTTATAAACCAGTTCTCCAGCCCAAACCTTAGAGATTCCGCCTTGAGAAATGCCTACAGCAGTGAGAGTGACAATCGAGAGTAGGGTTTTTTTCATATTGCCTTATGGGTTGACTTCACTACAAATCAAACCTACTATTTACCTGGAAGCTGACGCTTCATCCAATTGACTCACCTCACTGGGTGATTTAGTCTGGTTATTCTAACGATAAACTTAGCAGGACTTAGACATTTTCTAGTCTCTTTAGGGGCTAAAAACCTTTCTGAGCAAGGAAAAGAGGTCAACGCAAAAAAAATGCTTGAAACCTTTGTGAATACTGGATTTAGGTTCATTCGAGCTAAAGCTCTTTCTCTATCTAGGTTTCAAGCCACTTTTTTATCAGTTTTTGTCTAAATCCCAATATCTAAGGACAAGCTATTAACACAATCATGGTGTTAATAGTTGGTTCATCACTTGCGTCGGCTCTAGGAAATCTGTTTCTACATCGTCATAGGTACATTTCCCGACTAGCGATCGCATTCAGGGCAGGGATTCAGGAATCCTGTTCAATAAAACCAGAACCCTCTATTGGCGTTGAGAGAGGATTTTCCTTCAAGTTGGAATACGTACATTTCTCAACCGGCGATCGCTGTGGTGTCCGATCAGGACCTACATCGTCATACACACATTTCTCGACCGGCGATCGCACTGATGTCCGATCAGGTTCTACATCGTCATAGAAGACTTTCCCGATTGGCGATCGCATATTTAGCAGCGGTTCAAGAATTCTTATCGATCGAGCCAGAATCCTCGATTAGAGTTGAGACAGGATTTTCCTTATGGTCGGGAAAGTCCCATTTCCCGCAGTGCGATCGCGCTGATGTCCGATCCGGTTCTACATCGTCATAAACTCTTTTCCCGACTCTAACCATCCCACCTGCGACTTTTCCATGAGGTCTATTGCTTCAAAGGCATAAGTCATCGCGCAGATCTCATCTTGTAAGCTTGGCTTCTACCTTGCAGCGCTGCTCTTGAAAGGAGCGCGATCGCACCCTTCGAGAGCAGTCGGATCAGTCTTGAAAAGATAAACCGCGATCGTGCTCCTGCTCAATTTTCGCAATCCTTTGACAGTGTGTGCCATGCATCCCACCGAACCAGATAGCGATCGCTGTCTCAACTTCCGACCCTCCTGGCTAGTGAAGCTAGAATTTGGAGCGCCGAATTCTAAAGGGCGATCGCACTCAAGATGTCCAACTCCTTGCTGAATCGGAACAACTGTGGACACCAGAGGGAACAAACTATTAGCTACAAATTCAAGGAACGGATTTTACTTGATGACGGTGATAACCGCGCAGGCATAAGCAAAAATCATCGATTGCGCCCGAAAACCTGATTTTCTCGTGAGGCGGATGGAGTGGGATTGATAAGCTCGGTTGAATCCGGCAATCCGAAATCTTTTAACCAACGCTAGCACTATACTTTTGGGCATCTATTCCACGAAACTCGTATTTCGTGTAGTCTAGCTGTATAAATAAAGCGAAGCCATGAAAGTTAGCGGCAACGGGCAAGGAAAAATTCTCAACTCGGATGAATTGAGGCGGTTGTTCACCGATGGGTTTAAGTCGCCACGCGATCGCGCTTTATTTGCCATCTGTCTTTTTACTGGGTGTCGGGTGTCGGAAGCACTGGCGCTCCAAACTACGGACATTAAAAGTGGAACGTTGACTTTCAGGAAGTCTACCACGAAGGGAAAACTGAAAACCCGCGTCGTGGACATTCAACCTGCACTCGCGGCAATACTGGCAGAGTACCCGCTTCTCAAACCAGGGGCATTGTTTCCATCTGGAGTTAGGGGGAAGGAACACCTGAGTCGGTTCATGGCTGACAAGATCCTGAAGTATGCTTGTCAGCGCATTGGAATCGAGGGGGTGAGTACCCACAGCTTCCGGCGAACTGCTTTAACTCAGATGCACAATGCCGGGATACCGCTTAGGCACATTCAAGAGATATCGGGTCACAACGACCTGGGGACTTTGCAACGCTACTTGGAAGTGTCGCCAGAGCAGAAGCGTAAAGCGGTAGCGATGATTGGTTGGTGAAGGTTTTTGGGTGCGATCGCCTTCACGTTCTGGAAACACTAGAATGTCCACATGAGAAAGCGGGTGTCGAAGTTTCCCTCTAAAAAACCTTTCTATTGAGGCACTGGAAGCCTCAACTCGGCTCCCACTTTTCTCCCTCTCAGTACCGCCTCAACTAAATAGCACGCGCATTAACATGGGCACTTAAGTTAGTGACATTTTCTTTAAAATCAAGATTGTCAAGAAGTGACCCATACGATGGAAGACCCGATCTTCGTTGTTGATTACGATGCTAGCTGGCCTATCAAGTACGAGCAGGAGAAAATCCGAATTCTCAATGCTCTTGGTAATACTATTGTGGATATCCAACATATCGGCAGTACATCGGTGCCAGGATTGGCTGCCAAACCCGTCATCGACATCATTTTAGGTCTAAAACAACTACCACCGAGTCCAGCTCAGATTTTCAGTCTTGAATCGCTTGACTACCTCTACTGTGGGGAATTGGGTATTCCAGGACGGCACTACTTTCGCCGCGGGATGCCTCGCACTCACCAAATTCACTCAGTGCTTGTAGACAGTGAGTTTTGGAAATCACACATCCTCTTTCGGGACTTCCTGAGAGCGCACCCAGATGCCGCGCAGCAATACGTTGCTTTAAAACGTAAATTAGCTGTTGAATTCCGCTATGACCGCGAGCGCTACACCGATAGTAAATCACCTCTGATTAAACAGCTACTTGAAAAAGCTTTGGCATGGCAGCAGGTACTATGAGCAGTGTTACTCTCGCTCTTGAACAAACTATCATTGCGATCACCTGTGTATTCATGATTCCTGCTGGATTGTTGAAATCCCTAAAACGGCTTTTGTTGCCCGCATGATTCACTTGAAAACTGGTGGGATTGGTAACCGATTGCCTGCTGAATATGCGGTAACACCAAACAGACAAACACCATTCCCACTTGGACTTTTCTGAGCTGCAAGTGCAACTGCCTCTGCAATTAGCATCGTTGATAGGCGTTATGCCATTGCTGCTACAACGTCGTCCGTAGACAGAACGGCGTTGGCGATATACCCGAAATTAATCAGTGCTGCTTTGTAGCCGTCGCCCAGTTCCGGATGTTGAGGCGCAGCCGTCGCGTCTTTGACGACGAGTACCTCAAATCCCTGTTCGATCAAGTCGCGTAGGTGAGCTTCAACACAAATATTTGCCAGCATTCCAAGGAGAATGACTTTGCTGATGTTGCGCTTACGCAGTTGTAAAACGAGGTCGTTGCTCTGCGGTCCATAGGCTTTGTGGGGACTGACCACAATCGTCTTGCCATCTTCGATAAAGGGCTTGTAGCGATCGAGCCAGTCAGCACCAGAACCCAAGAAACCGTCCAGGCTCAACGCACCCCTGCGATCAAACTCCCTGGATTTAAGCATCATTTGCTCCACGGTTCCGGCAAATTTCCAGCCATAGTCGGTGGGGTAGTAATAGTGGGGGGAGATGAAAACCTCAAATTTATTCTGCTTCGCGGCTTTGAAGATGCGCTCAATGTTCTCGACGGTCTTGTTATCTTTGACATTGTTACCCACCAAGTCCCAGGAAACCCCTGTTTCGCTCAAGACATCGTTTTGCGGATCGATAACGACTACTGCGGTGTCATTCTTGTTGATGTTCATGTCTCTTTTCGCTTGTTGATGTTCACGGTTATCTTTGGTCTGGCACTAACGCAACTGGGTTTTAAAAAAGTGCTTAACACGCGCTAGAGGATTTAATTTTTCCTACAAGTTCGCTGCATCAAGATACGGTTGTTTTTATACACCTCTAAAGTTCCAGACTGCGGGTTATCTAACGTGCCATCCCACACCCAATATTGATAATTTCCATTCCGAAACTTATACACTCGAACACCTTCTGTCGCTTGGCTAGTTCCTCCGTCTAAACTTAAATTCCCGTTGGGACTGGTCGAGCGATACAGCAGTTTACCAGAAGTATGATTCTGCCAAATATTAATGTTGTAGCCACCCCGGCATTTCGTACTCAGGATGATGCCAGCAGTAGAATCAGCAGACGCTCTTAAGGGAAAATTAGCTAAGACACTGATGGGCAGAGCCAGGAGTAATGCAGATATTTTTAGTAGTGTTTTCATTGTTTTCAAGAGTGTTGTAAAACTAATTAGACTGAAATCGTTCATATTGAATTGCTTCGACGTTAATTCCGAATTGACGAGAAAGGTGTCTTTACTCAAACTCAAATTACTGTTGAGAATTATCGGTGATAGATTAAGTGGCTATGGCTTTACCTTCTGAGATAATTCCCTCTATACCATCCGTTGTGTTAAACAGCAGCAGCTTAACGGAAACGTTTTTCCGTATTCGTATATTTCGGTGCCTAGCTTTAAATCGTCGTGAAGGAGTACACAGCTTTAATCCGTTGCGATGGTCTTAAATAAAATTAGTATTCAGTGTTCGCTGGGAAGTCACTGTGGTTCATCTTCCCCGGATTAGCCCAATTCGCTGAAAAGGTC
>NZ_JACJOQ010000683.1:0-9074 GCF_014695635.1 Coleofasciculus sp. FACHB-712
TAATTTCCTAATCGATGTGTTTTCTTGTTCGTATGCTTTGACTACTTTTTCTCGAAAGTCGATGGAGTAAGGTTTCATTCTACCTGTTCATGCACTGACCTCAATGTACTCTATATACCTGCAATCTGCTGTATTAACCATGTTAATACAAAGTTAACTATCAATTGATGTCAAGTTTAGCTAATGATAAGGCTTAACTTCCGGTTCGGCAGTGGATCGAAAGTCGAGACAGCGATCGCCTTCGCCTTCGGTACTGTTCGGGCGATCGCAACTGGTTGCTTTATGAAGTAGTAAACGGCGATGTCTCCTCTTTCCCAGGACTTACGCAACTGGCACATAGTCACAGAAAATGCGACTACTAATATAACATTTGTACCAAATCCTAGAGAGTAGAAGAAGAATTAATAGAATGTTTTTCAAGGCGGGAAAGCGCCTTGATGAGGAAATAAGTTTGAGTGCCAGTTGAGAGGCAGAATGAAGTTTACAAAACTCAAATATTGTCAGTATTTACTGAGCAGTCAAATTAATTATACAATTACCAATTTACCTGAGCATTTAGAAGCAATAACCCATGATAAAATTAATCGCTATCTTCTGTATGAAAAGTTAACACCCCGGTTACTTTGGAATAACGTTAAAGATGTAATTGAGATAGACGAAGATGCTTATTTAATTTTTGATGACACGGTTATTGATAAAAGATATTCAGAGGAAATTGAATTAACTCGTTGGCAATATAGGGGGAATGAACATGGCGTAATCCGAGGCATAGGATTAATAAGTTGTCTATATTTTAACCATTGAATTGGGAAATTCTGGGTAATTGATTATAGCAAGCGAAGCAAGGGTTAGGACACAAGAGAAAGGAGTGAACAGGAGAAAAAAATGCCAGCTCCCTACAGTTATGACTTGAGAATAAAAGTAATAGAGGCAATAGATGGAGGGATGGGAAAAAGCCAAGCTAGTAATCCCTCTTTTGTTACTAGGGGGAGAGGATAATCAGGAAGAAAACCAGAAACAGTAAGTAACAGCAATGGTTACGCCACGTAGAGAAGCAGTAAATACAGTTGGCTTCATCGATAACTATTGTCAACACTATTATTCAATATTTGAGGATGTCAGGCATTTTGAAGCATTCAAGTATTTACACTTAGGGATACTATCAGAAATCCCCCAAAAATCCTTGCCAAAAATAGCGAAAACAGTAGGGCTAAAATCTAGTCAATCATTACATCATTTTTTGAGAGATGCACAGTGGGATACAAAAAAATTAAGACAAATGAGGCTGTGGTTAACAAGGATATTGATTGGGGAAAGAGAAATAATTTTATGTGTGGACGAAACCGGGGATAAGAAAAAGGGAAAAGCCACAGAATATGTAACTCGTCAATATATTGGAAATTTAGGTAAAACGGAAAATGGAATAGTGTCAGTAAACGCCTATGGGGTAGTAGATGGAATTACTGATCCATTGCTCTTTCAAATATTTAAACCAAAAAACCGCCTGAAACCAGGAGATAAATATAAAAGCAAACCCCAAATAGCAATAGACATGATTCAAGAGTCAAAAGAATGGGGATTTAAAATCAAGTTAGTTTTAGCAGATAGCCTGTACGGAGAAAGTGGAGATGTAATTAGCTGCATAGAGAAGTTACAAATGATGTTTATCGTCGCAATTCGCTCTAATCATGGAGTGTTGATACCGCCCGGAAGCCGAAAACGTGATAACCGATGGAAAGCTTATCAGCAAAAGCTTTCGCACCGCCCAACCGAAACTCGTTACCTGAGAGAAATTATTTTTGGCAAACGTCACCGCCGGAGATATTACCAAATTAGTAAGACGAATAATCCCGACCCAACCGGAGAGGAAAGTTGGTACATTATGACCAATTTATCAGTTGATTTGTCACCGAATGTAGCTGAGCTATATAGTTTACTAAACTGGATTGAATATGGTTTTAAGCAAGTTAAAAATGAACTGGGCTGGGCGGATTTTCGTCTAACTGACTATAAAAGTATTGAACGGTGGTGGGAAATCATTTTTAGCGCCTATCTTTTAGTCAGCATTCAAGCTGCTTCATTTCAATTTTCACCCCAATCAAGCCCAACATCTACATCATTAGTGCCAGACTCAAGCGACTCCAATATTTCTCAACATAGTCAACATCCTGATTGGGAGTCCGGTACGACCTGGAAGAGTGCATTGAATAACCTGAGATTAATTATTCAACCTTATATTTTCTACTGTTTGATTCAATCCTGGCTACAAGTATTTAACATTCCTGGGATGAAACATTGCTTTTTGAAATTAATTCACTTCATGAATGATTTTCGCGCTTCTCCTGTCAGTTTCTCTATTGCTAGTTGAATCTCTTCCTGATTATCCTCTCCCCCTAGTAACAAAAGAGGGATTATGCCCTTAAGTCTGGAAAAAGAACAGAAAGAGTGAGTTGGATTAGTGCAATAAGAGAGAAACAGTTGTTTGCTCCTCTGACTTTTGAAGGGTCATTTAATCGTCACTTATTTGAAGCTTGGCTAACCAACTGTTTAATTCCTCAATTGATTCCAGGAGACATATTATAATTGATAATGCCACTTTTCCTAAAGGTGAGACCCTGAAAAAACTAGTAGAAGCAGCAGGATGCGAAATCTGGGATTTGCCCGCTTATTCACCTGACTTAAATAAAATTGAAAATTGGTGGGCTGTGTTTAAGACATGGATGAAACAGAGCTTGTCAGAATTTGATTCGGTCAGAAAATGTGTGGATTCTGCGTTCAGGAATTGTCCTAATCTATTTGCATAGTGCTATATCCCAAGGTTGCCCCTTGAAGACCTTCTAACTATTGATCGATTGTGGACATATTACAGTAGTGGTCAATTTGGGTTTGGCATTCAGTACCAAATATGGAAATACATTGTCCAGAAAGTAGGAGAGGCATTCGGTGTGGGAGCGTTCATCAATACTGTAGGGTGGCAGATGGAAAAAAATGAGATAGAACAGGGCTTTTCCATCAAGCGGCAGAATAATATTCCCTATATTCTAAGCGCACCGGCAGGGCATCTACGAACCCTATTTACTGTAGGAGGGGGAACTCGGAAGAGCCATCATTGGGAAGATTCACAATCTGACATGGGTCTTGGACGCGATAGTTATACCTGGTATGAATGGACGATTGGTTCATTATTTTGGTCCAGATATGGTGAAGTGCTTTCTCAAGTGAATTCAAGTGTGTGAGAAAACTCTAAATTAGGATTTCGGGGGGATAGTAAGCAGTGAAGCATGATTATTCCGATCCCAAGTTTCAGTCCCCTTGCAGGGATTATGACCGAGGAAACCCAAAACGAGGGGCAAGTAGACATTGCAATAAGGAATCTGTTTCAGTCCCCTTGCGGGGATTATGACCGCAGGGTGGTTTCATACAAACACAGAAAAAACTCAATCGAGTTGATTGGATAAAGCACGTTGTGCTTGAGGGATAGTTCGGAAACCAAGAAATCTGGCGATAGTAATGAAAAAGGTGTGCAAAATCACCCAATTTACTGGAGCATTCCCACCACGACGGGACGGGCAATCTTCGACAAATGTAACATCTTTGACCCATTGCAACCGATTTTCTATTCCCCAATGTCCTCGGCTATCGGCAAGCAACTGTTTGGCTTCCAGACACTGGCTAGAAATATAAAACTGACGCTGATCTGCCATGCTGGCGCTCGCGGACACCAGAAAGTTCAACGACAATAAAGGCTTTAAGTCCAGATCAGGTTTTTTAGATTTTTTCAGAAACCGGGAAAACCTTACACTCGCGCTGCACGACTTGAGAATGAATCTCTTCTACACTCGTAGCGCACGATAAGAGGATATCCTGCTGTAATTGGGGCGTGAGCCATTTTGTAAAGTGTCGGCTGATTTGCTTTTAATCCAATTAAGCAATCATTCCCACCAGAGATGATTTGCTGGGCGGTTTTTTTGGCAGTGTAGAGCGTCGAGAGTGAAAACCACCTGTTGACCAATAAATTCCGACACCAATTGCTCAACGACAGCTATCTATGTCTCTAGCTGGTTGGACATTGGTTGTGTCCGCAGTAAAATTCCACGTTGATGGCTGTAAACTGACATAACACTGATAAAGTTTTGGTATAACTCAGCATAATCTGTAAGCGTGCAACGGATGCTTTTTCCATCAATTGCTAGTCTTTCCCCAGAATTTGGCGGTACAAAAATTACGGTCCAGGTGTTAAATAGGTTCGTTAATGGATGAAAATCGAGTGTTTTGAGAACACGTCGGAATGTTGAGTAGGAAGGAAACTTGATTGTGTCTTCAAGGCTGAACAGTTGTATCAACCTTTGTCTGTGTACAACGGTAAAATCTTCAAGTGGTCGGTAGCCCCAATACCCACTCATAGCTCCCAGTAACATCAGTAGCAGTACCAACCACAATTCATGTCTGCGTCCGCGAATGTGTCGATAGTCTGGGATTTTTTGCAACTCCTCGATCAGATTCATCTTGTTTTCAACCGTAGATGTTTAGATACTCTTAATAAGTATTCTGATTTTTCTACCGCTGTATGAAACCACCCTGCTCTAGGTAAGCTCCAGAGGGGAGCTGGAGCCGCTTGCAAAGCGCGGCGAATAACTGACTTTTATTTAATCCAGCGCTAGCAATGGCATGATTCTAGATAGATCGGGAGAAACCCGTTGACTCAGATGGAGTTGATTCACTACCCTATGGAAGGAGTCACCCTGCTGCAAGCGATCGCGCATC
This sequence comes from Coleofasciculus sp. FACHB-712, assembly GCF_014695635.1. Classification (NCBI taxonomy): domain Bacteria; kingdom Bacillati; phylum Cyanobacteriota; class Cyanophyceae; order Coleofasciculales; family Coleofasciculaceae; genus Coleofasciculus; species Coleofasciculus sp. FACHB-712. The sequence continues at coordinate 4,765 of NZ_JACJOQ010000683.1, forward strand.
TCCTCGACTTCACCCCAGGTTAAATCGCTCTCGACGTAGGCTTTAGCCACTGCGATTACTAAGTCTGCGTATTCATTCCCCTCTGCTTTGGTCATCATATTGTGCTGAATATTCAGAGTTTGGTCAAAGCGGTGATACCAGCACTTGGGTTGTTGCGGGAGTAAGGTTTTAAACAGAGCTTTATGTTCTTCGTCGCCGACTGCGCGATCGCTTTCGCTCGACACAATCAACATGGGCGCAGCGTAACTCGTTTCCGCCCGCTCGAAAATATCTTTTCCCATATCTAAAAATACTCGCAATGATGGCATGAGAAAGCCGTCATAACCAAAATGTGCGACTCCCGGTGCAGTCTTCCACTTAAAATAGATATTAAATACCTGCACAAACAAATCGACTACTTTATTGCTGCCACTCAAATAAGGGGCAAACAGCAAAGCCCGATAAATTTGTACGGCGCGTTCTAGGCATAGCCAAGCGGCCAAAGTGCTGCCACCAGAAAGCCCTCCCACTACTACTTTTCTTCCCAAAGCTTGAGCTTGTTGTAGCCAGTAAATCCCAAACTGTTGATAAACTTCTTGTTCTTCGGGAAGCGGAGGAGGGTTATCTCCATCCCAATTGCCTGCAATCCCATGCCCAGGGAGCAAAGGAATCAAGACGTTGTAGCCTGCCTTAAAGAAAGCTTCTCCTATGGGTACAAATTGTTCTGGAGTGGCAGTAAACCCATGAAAGAACAGACACACTTTGTCCGTAGGATTAGAGTAAAGAAAAAACCGAGAGCCGCGGGTTTCATCCATCAGCGGTAGCGCATCTTCACGGGCTTTCGTCTCTCGCACCAATGCTGCGGTAAAGGTGGAATAGTTAAACATTGTTATCTAAATCGTTTTTGCATGGGAAGCCCGAATTCAATGCGGCGCAGCACATCTATATCTATTTAGATTAACAGCCACCAGAACTCAGTGAATCCTTCATAAGGATATTCAAAAATGAAGTCATGTCTCAAGTGCGCGTTTTCTGAGTTAACCGAGTCAGTCCAATCAGCCACCTGAACAGCGGTAGGGTGCGGGGTAAGGGTTGAGGCGTGGGGAATGCAAAAGAACCAAAGCTGCTTTCCGATAAGATGCGGACTAACTTCTGCTGTAAAAGATTGAGTGCCAAGTCGATTTCCTGAGCGCAGTGGCGATATCTGGATAAAGATTTGCCAACGGGATCGCTAATATCTAAGGAATTTTGTTCTCCTACAAATTCTTTGAGCGTGAAAGTCTTGTTGAGCGCCTCCGGATAGATCGCGATCGCAATATATTTATGAAACTTTGTCATCGTCAGCACTAAATCTGCCCATTCGACGAGTTCTGGCTTTAACCCTTGCGGTTCGCAGTCATATTGAATTCCGTACTCTGCCAATACCGTTAGAGTATGGGGCGAAACAGGTATCCCCTTAAATTTATAAAGTCCCGCTGAACGCACCTCAATTTCAGCTAAGATTTCCTGCCTTTGCCTCAGTTCCCGAATCTTTTTCTGAAATAGCGCTTGTGCCATCGGGCTGCGACAGGTGTTGCCAGTACAAACAAATAGAACTCGCATACCAGAAGTGAGTGAAGCAATGATTTATTTTGCTACGCTACGACTGATGGTAAACCCTTTCACTTTTTAAAATGTCATTCGGCTGATTTTTACAGACGAATGGGTGGCACCCGCAGCTACAATTTTTGATTTAACAAACACCTACGTATTTAGTCACTTTCCGCTTCTATCTAAAGAAATATAATGTCACTTTTAGCCAAACAAAAGCCGCTCATTGCGGAGCGGCTTTTGTTTAGGTAAAATTAGCAAAAATTAGCTATTTTTAAAGTTAGATTCCACTTTGAATAACCATCAGGACGGTAACACTGACGCTCATCAATACTAAAAGAATTGCTAGAGAAACTGATTGACCCAGATGTGGCGCTTGTGAAACTTTCATGTGGTTTTCTTTTAATTTCTGAATTGTATTAAATGAAGAATACCAGCAACCTTAAGGGATCAATGAGAAAAGCACAATTTTCTTTAATAAACGCAACAGTTCTTAATAATCGCCAGTGCGCTCGCTCTTAAAGACAAGCACAGATATAGATAAAAAAACACGTAAGGGAACGGGCTTAGCCCGTTCCCCTAAACGTTTTGAGAGCGAGGACAGTTATCGAGTCAAACCGTGTTCAAGGGCATAGCGCACTAACTCGGTGCGGCTATTCGTCCCTGTCTTGCTAAACAAGCGGCTGACATACTTCTCAACGTTGCGGACACTGGTTTCCAAGCGTCGGGCAATTTCTTTATTCATCAATCCTTCCGCAACCAAGTCTAAAACACTCTGCTCTCGTGGCGTTAAGTCTATGCGGATATGGGAAGGCGACTGGGGGATTCGATTTGTATCTTCTAACATCCCCCGGATGGCAGCAATCTGTTGCTTGATGTCCTCAATATCGTTACCGCCGGTGGTGCTAGTTGGAGTGGTGCGACGTTCCAGTAAGTTTTTGACAATTGCCTCCAATTCCTCTGGATCAAAGGGCTTCGGGAGATACGCATCGCACCCCGCTTGATAGCCTTGGATGCGATCGCTTGTCATGCCTCTAGCCGTTAAAAATACTACAGGTAAATTTTTGAAGCGAGGATCTTCCCGCAGCTGCTTGAGGAATTGATACCCATCCACCTTGGGCATCATCACATCTGAAATCACTAAATCCGGCTGGTTCTTCTGCAACATCTGCCATGCGTCACCAGCATTACTGGCAACCTGAACGGTAAAACCACTGTCTTGCAGATATTCTTTGACTGCTTCGCGCAGTCCGGGTTCGTCGTCTACCAGTAACAATTTTCCTGTCATTTATCTTTCCTTGCCGCTACGTTTTTTTAATATAGGACTTACGCAGAGATCCCCCTTGTATCTCCCGATAAATTGGGGGACTTTTCCGGTTCCCCCAATTTATCGGGGGGTTATGTCGGTTCTAGGTTTCAAGCTTTCAGTGCGTAAGTCCTGTAACAGTATTTTCTTAACAGCTGTGTTCCTTTGCTGCTGTTTTTTTTAATGTAACGAACTTTTTGAACCTCTATTTGTTCGGACTTCTGGACTATCCAAATGCAACCATCAATAATATAATTGAACGCACTAAAATTGTCTATTTTTGTTTGACAGATGTGCTTTCCCTTACCTACTCGGTTAGCAGGAGGGAAAAGGATCGTCGCTGGATTTGCGAAGCCTAGAATTTCCAGATGCGTTAGCGATGGGGCTTTGATTTTCCTTCAGGTGGACGGATGGAGGGGGTGCGATGGCTACCGACTCCGTCTGTTTAGTAAAACAAGCGATCGCAGACCTTGATTAAAAATTAAAACTTGGCATTTTATTGAATAATTTCGACTTCCGTTCCTTTTTTCACAACTTGATATAACTCTTCAACATCTCGATTTTTTAAAGAAATACAGCCTAATGTCCAATTTGAGCGCTTTTCTATCAAAAAGTCTTGCTCATCAGGGACGCCGTGAATTCCTACCTGTCCCCCGATTGAATCAAGCCAATTTATTTTTCCGTTTCCCTTGGCTTTGATATGTTTTCTCCAAGAATCTTTAGTTGGGTAATCCAGCCAGAGAAACTTTGACCACGTAGGATGAGTATAGAGGTCTTTTATCTTGAATATGCCTTCTGGCGTGCTGCCATCCCCTTCTTTGAGCTTATCATCCACTGAGTTGAAGCCCAAAACCACTGGATAAGACTTCAGGGGCTTTTTATCGTAATAAACTGTCAGCCTGTACCTGGATTTCTCAATGAGTATAGAGACTTTATTCTTGTCTATTTCTGGAGAATCTACTAACTGTGTAAGCTGATGCGTATAGTTTAAAAGACCATTTCCTAGAACTTTAGGATGTAAATGATTTGAAAAAAGATTATCGGAACAATTATTCCAGCAAAAGACGTGCAGAAGATAGGGCAGCGGTACAGCATAACCCAGACGCATGAGTTGGATGTATAGGCAAAAAATTCCGGATAGGAGAACAGAAAAAATTAAAAACTGCCTTCTTCTATTCCCCTGTTTTCTGCTGCTGCCCATTGTGGATGTAGTTGGAGCGATTCAAACCTTTGGTGGACGCCCAGCTTGTGCGGTTTTAGACACCAAAGGATGATTGACAACGGCTATTTTAACTAGGCTCTTTTAACTAACGGAGGACAAGACACAACAAAGCTAAAATGCCGTTAATCAGATAAAAGGCGGCAACCACTTGGGTTTCACTCCAGCCACTCAGTTCTAAATGGTGGTGAATCGGTGCCATCTTAAATAAACGCT
>NZ_JACJOQ010000684.1:0-7012 GCF_014695635.1 Coleofasciculus sp. FACHB-712
TTCTCCTAAAGAGGACTCCCATGAAGACCTTAAATACTGTAACTTCTGCCTGCCGGTATTGTCAGTATTACAAGCCCGAAGGGCGTCGTGGGGGTCTTTGTCAGCAACTCGGCGTGCCCGTTCGAGGCGGCTGGGGAGCCTGTTCTTTAGCACTTCCGGCATTTGCGCCGTCTTGGGAACGTCTCGAAGTAATGATGCGCTGGCAGGATGAAACCCTGAAAACACCGGAGGCGCTCTCAATCAAATGTTCGCTGAACTCTTCTCAAGAATCTACCTCGCTTAACGAGAATGTCTCTACTGCCCAACAGTCAGTAGAAGAAGAGGCGCTGCTCGTATGAATAAAATAAAGAATAGTAAGCTCACCTTGCAGTTTGTCAAGGCAACTTGCTTCAACTCTTAAAAAAATAAAGATTTGCTTTAGAATCGCACCTTATTTAAGTCAAGGTGCGATTTTTGATTTAAGAGCCTTGTGGGATACTTTTTTACAAAAGATGACTCTTTAAACCCGTTTTCTGAAAAAAAACGGGTTTTTCCATTTGCGAACGACTAAGGCAGCCAAGGGTATTGACGGAAATCGGGTGGACGTTTTTCCAAAAATGCCTGCTTGCCTTCGGCTCCTTCCTCAGTCATGTAATAAAGCAAGGTGGCGTTACCGGCGAGTTCTTGCAAACCAGCTTGTCCATCGCAATCGGCGTTGAAAGCAGCTTTTAGACACCGGATGGCAATCGGGCTTTTTTCTAAAATTTCATTAGCCCACTGGATGCCTTCTTGTTCCAGCTGTTCTACAGGCACGACGCAATTCACTAAGCCCATTTCTAGTGCTTGCTGTGCGCTGTATTGGCGGCAGAGAAACCAAATTTCTCGCGCCTTTTTTTGCCCAACAATCCGGGCAAGATAGCTGGCACCAAATCCACCATCGAAGCTGCCGACTTTAGGGCCAGTTTGCCCAAAAACAGCATTATCTGCGGCGATGGTGAGGTCGCAAATCAGGTGCAGGACGTGTCCGCCACCGATGGCATAACCTGCCACAAGCGCAATGACGACTTTGGGCATGGAACGAATTAGGCGTTGCAAGTCTAGGACATTTAGGCGGGGGATGCCTTCATCGTCTACATACCCAGCTTGTCCCCGCACACTTTGATCGCCACCAGAACAGAAGGCGTATTTGCCATCGGTGTGAGGACCAGCGCCAGTAAATAATACGACGCCAATGCTAGTATCTTCGCGAGCATCGCAGAAGGCGTTGTAAAGTTCAAAGACGGTTTTGGGGCGGAAAGCGTTGCGTTTGTGCGGGCGATTAATCGTGATTTTGGCGATACCGTCGCCTTTGTGATAGAGGATGTCTTCGTAGGTTTTGGCGGTTTGCCAGTTGATTTGCATAGAGAGTTGTGCAGTATTTCGAGTTGTGCAGTATTTCGGCTTGAGAATTTTAACCCAGTGTTTGAAATTACGGTGACTAGGTAGAACCTCAAGAGAGAGGAGGCTTGAGCGATCGCTGTGTCATCATGACGACAGGGCTAAGAAAAGGCATTTTATGGGACAGACTGAGAAGAATTCCGAAGTCGAATCTGAGAATTTTAATGCTTTATCGTCAGATAACGCTTTAACCAATCCGAAAGCAGATCGATTAGGATATGCAACCTTTGCAAGATATCTAGCAGACAGTATTTGCAAAATGAGCTTTCCGGAAGGCTTCGTGATTGCAGTCTACGGTTCCTGGGGTTCTGGCAAATCGACGCTGTTGAATTTTTTAGTTCACTATCTAAAGGAAAAACCAGAGGACGAGCAACCAATTATCGTACCCTTTAATCCCTGGTTGTTTTCGGGACACGAAGATATCACAAGGCGCTTCATTGACCAATTACAGGCTGTTTTGAGTGAATTCAAATCTGTACCGAAAGGCTTAAAAGATCGACTAGCCGATTTCGGTAAACTGTTTTCTGAAATTCCTATTCCTTACGCTCCCGCGGGTAAGGTAGTAGAAAAAATATTTGACGATAAGCAAAAGGATACTTCCGACTTAAAAGAAGAAGTCGAAAACACACTGCTAAAGCAGCATCCGCGAATCGTGGTAACAATTGACGATATTGACAGGCTTGCCACTGACGAAATTAGACAGTTGTTTCGCGTTGTCAAAGCCATTCCAAATTTTACAAATGTTGTCTATGTCCTAGTCTGCGATAAAGAAATTGCCCTCAAAGCACTTGCAGACACGCAGGGGACAACTGGAGAAGCCTATCTTGATAAACTTGTTCAAGTTCCTTTTGAGTTACCAATTCCCAATAAAAATCTACTCCGCAGGCTACTTTTTGAAAAACTGAATTTCGTACTTGCTGACACCCCTACACAGCTATTAGATAGAAATTATTGGGGAAATATTTACTATCAAGGGATTGACCACTTTATTACCAACACTCGCGATATCACTCGTTTGATAAACACCTTAAGCATGACGTACCCGGCAGTTCAAGGTGAAGTAAACTCAGTGGATTTCATCGCTGTTGAGTCGCTGCGAGTCTTTTGCCCAACGATATATGACATCATTCGCAAAAATCCTAAAGCTTTTGCAGGAGACACGGATACCAAAGGTTTTGTAAGTGCTACAGCAGACGAACTAAAATCTCTTTACAATTCTTGGATTGCTCAGCTTCAAGATGAGGATAAAGAGCCAGTTAAACGGTTGCTATTGATCCTCTTTCCTAAGTTATCAGCGATTTGGGGTAATAATACCCAATACGTTGCACAACAAGAGTTAACATGGCGCAGACAACTGCGCGTGTGCAGCTTAGAAGTATTTCCAGTCTACTTCCGTCTGGCGTTACCAGAAGGTGAATTATCGAATACCGAGATGAAAGCCATCCTGGCTTTGGCAGGCGATGCGAAGGCATTTGGAGAAACTCTTGTAGAACTCGCTAATCAAAAACGTCCTGAGGGTACGACGCAAGTTCGGATATTTTTGGAACAACTTGAGGATTACACTGAAAAAGAAATTCCTTTAAATAGCATTCCTTCAATTGTGCAAGCTTTATTGGATGTGGGCGATCGCCTTTTGCGTCCTGAAGACGAACCGTGCGGAATGTTTGATTTTGGAAATGATATCAGAATCGAGCGCATCATCTCACATCTGTTGCGTCGTCTTGAGGAACCAGCACGGTTTGAGGTGTTGAAACAGGCGATGTCAGATGGTAAGGCAGTTTTAACAATTGTGGCCAAAGTAGTCGTCCTAGGTCAACAACACGGTAAGTTTGGAGCTAGTGAATCAAATCTAGAAGAAGAAAGACTTATCAGCGCACAGCACCTTGATGAACTTGAAGAAATTGCCTTAAATAAGGTGCAAGATGCCGTGCAGCAAAACTCCCTATTACAAACGCCAGGTTTAGCACATATCCTGTATTATTGGCGGGAGCAAACAAGCGAGGATGAAGTCAAACAGTGGGTTAAAGAGGCGATTAAAAACGACGAAGGGCTAGTTGATTTCTTTGAGAAGTTTTTTGAAAAAGCATTTAGAAAATCTGAGTCTAATATGGGTCAAAGCACCGGCTACGGGCTTGAGCCGAATTTACTTGAACCCTACGTTGACGTATCTTTAGCGATTAACCGGCTTAGGAGCCTTCTTGAAAAGGATTGTTTAACAGAAGAACAGAAAAATGCGATCGCGCGATTTATTGAAGAATATGACAGGAGTCAGCAGGAGAAAGATTCTGACGATCCATTAGCATGAAAGGCTGAATGATTCACCAGAGTTAACGTTCACAGGATATCTGCTGCCAATTTTCCCAAATTCTCTTTCCGCCATTTGGAATCTACCTTGCGATTGGTTGGCAACTCTAAAACCCGGAGTCCCTGCGATGGCAATGGGTTTAATCGTTGCTTCAGGTGTTCCCAGGATGTAATCACTTCATGCTCTACATTGTAAGTAGCACAAAGCTGAGCAAAATTTATATCCTGTGGTGTGGCAAAAAATTCTTCAAAGGGTGGGTTAAATTTGGAAATCGGCAACATTTCAAAGATGCCGCCGCCATTGTTGTTAATTAAAATTATGGTCAAATGCCCTATAAATTTACTTCTCAGTAAAAAGCCGTTAGTATCGTGCAATAAAGCTAAGTCACCTGTCAGCATCACAGTGCTTTGATTGCGATGTGCAATGCCTAAAGCAGTCGATAAGGTGCCATCAATGCCATTCGCGCCTCGATTAAAAAAGGGCTGAATCCCGGAATTGTTGGGTGCCCAGAAAAACTCTACATCTCGCACCGGCATACTATTAGAAATAAACAGAGGAGTGCCCGGTGGTAGCGTCTTGGAAAGTAACCAAGCGGCTTTTCCTTCAAAAAGTGTGTCCATTGTTGCCATCGTTTGGTCGATGGCTTTCCTGACCTTTGATTCGGCTTCACACCAACTGCTGAGATAAGACGCGATCGCTTGCGTCTCTACAAGTTCATTTGGGTAGGTTTGAAATAGGTGTTCTATGGAGATTCGCAGGTGGGTTGTATTGCCGTGCAAGGGATCTAAATTGTGGTGGCTGGGGTCAATTACCCATCGGCGCGGTTGAGTTTTATCTAGCCAGTTTCGCAGTTCTTTACTGGTAGGTAATTCACCGATTTGAATTACCATTTCTGGTGTCAGTTTTTGCGCTAACTGCTGATTACGCAGGATTAAGTCATAGGTAGAAATTAGATAAGGGTTCAGTTGACTATAGTTCCTTAATGGAGATAGCGCCTCAGCCAATACAGGCCATTTTAAAGATTTGGAGAGGTGCGCGATCGCGATCGCATACTCTTCCGGTATTTTCGGTTGTGCAGTCCCAGCGATAATAATTCCTCTGTCACATTGCTGCCACTCCTGTATGGGGTTGAAAGTGGTAGGTTGCAGGTTGAAAGTTGCTCCTAATGGCTGACAATTTGCAAAGAAATCTTCTTCTAGTAGAGACGCACCATTTTGCATATCTACAGCACCGTCGGGAATTGGGGCGAGGGGGTCGCGGAAAGGGATGTTAAGATGAACGGAGCCTGGAGTCGGAAAGAGCGTTCTTTCCCACGCATACATCACTGTCTGCCGCAGATAACCCAGGATTCCCATCTCTAGAGAAGGCAACGCTAACTCAGCTTGCCAGTTGGGATAATTGCCAAATAATTTCACCTGATCGATCGTCTGTCCAGAATGACAATCTCGCAATTCTGGGGGGCGATCGGCGGTTAAAACTAAAAGCGGAATTCGACTTTCCCTAGCTTCAATTACGGCTGGGTAAAAATTTGCCCCGGCAGTTCCAGAAGTGCAAACTAACGCCACCGGAAATCCAGATTTTTTCGCAATTCCTAATGCCAAAAATGCGGCGGATCGTTCGTCCAAAACAGGAATGGCTTCTATCTCATCAGTTTGAGCGAACGCAACAGTAAGGGGTGTTGAACGAGAACCTGGACAAATAATGGCTGTGGTTAATCCTAGTCGCTTTAATGTTTCGGTTAGGATGGAAGCCCAGAGGGAGTTGGTGTTACGAAAATCAACGGGCATTTAAAAGAAGAATGAACCGCAAAGACGCTAAGAAAGAAAGAGAGAAGAGAGAGTTCCGGCTAGACTAAGGCTTTTAGAAGTGCCTGGAGTTTAAGTTGAATTTCTGCTAATTCTTTGTCTGGATCGGAACCAGCAACGATACCGGCACCGGCGTAGAGTCTGGCACGACAGCCATCTATGAGTGCTGAGCGAATTCCCACAACAAATTCACTATTTCCTTGGCGATCTACCCAACCGAGCGGCGCGGCATATAATGACCTATTGAAGGTTTCATAGCGGCAAATTTCTTTCTGGGCACTCTCGCTGGGGACGCCAGCAACGGCTGGTGTCGGATGGAGTTCAGCCAGGATTTCTAAGGGATGAACGCCTGCCGGTATTTTCGCCTGAATGGGTGTCCATAAATGCTGAATATTTAAGAGTTTCAATAGCTGTGGTTGGGACAATACTTGAGGATTTAAACCTAGCTGGGAAAGGCGATCGCGAATAAAATCAATGACTACTCGATGTTCGCGCCTTTCTTTTTCACTGGTTAGTAACCGATTTGCTAATTCCGCATCTTCACTTGCTATTTTTCCTCTGGGTGCTGAACCTGCCAGAGCGTCCGTTACTAATTCATGGTCATGAATACTAATTAAACGTTCGGGACTTGCACCAATAAAACTTTGTCCCTTGCCGTTACTGGTGGAAAAAATATTGCAATCAGGATGGCGAGTTCGTAAATGATTAACTGAGGGAATTAACTGGAAAGGAATCGGGGAGATAACATCAAGGGCGTGAGCCAAAACAATTTTATGAATTTTTTTTGCCTGAATTGATGATAAAGCCTTGGCTACCGATGATTTGAAATGGTTTACATCTGCAACATCTTGTTTTTTAAATAGTTTTCTGGCATCAATTGCGATATCTAGAAAAGATGCACTATGAAATCTTTCTAAACCAGTAACTCTGATTGCCTGAAATGTACGCCATAAGCTTTCAGTTAAATCTTGAATATTTATCTCTGAATCAATCAGAATATTTGCGACTACTACCGAAGTCTGATTTTTTAGAGAGATTTGCCATCGGGGTAAGAATACTGTGGCGGAAGGAAAAAGAGAATCCGCTCCTAGATTTTCATTAAAAAATGTAAAAGCGCAGAAAAAATGAGCGCCCGAAAAAGGTAAATTAACTTCACCAATACTCGTGGTATTGGCAATGCAAGATTGAATAAACTCCTGGGATTTGTTAAACCGATTGGGGCTTTCTAGTGTTAGCGCAGCTGCGGTGTCGATGGCAGCGATCGCTTCTCCTTGTGCTGGTTTTTCAAAGTAAAAGTGTAATTGATCGGGTCTAGCGATCGCCTGAAGGACAACCAACGGATCGACTGCTGGGATTTCTTGAGAAATACTGAGGAGCTGTGTCTGTTTTTTTTGTACAGCAGTCTGCTTAAAGGCTAAAAGAAATTGATGCAGTTCGTGAGTGTCTTGAAAAAGATTTTTAAGATAGGGTGTGACTAGCATGGAAG
>NZ_JACJOQ010000685.1:0-4529 GCF_014695635.1 Coleofasciculus sp. FACHB-712
ACACCAGACATTGCCCCTGCTGAAGATCCAGTAATAATATCAATAATCACTTTCGGTTCAGCCTTGACGGATTCTTTCGTCAATTCATAAAAAACTCCTGCCATATAAGCACCCAATGAAATGCCACCAGAGCAGTTGAGTGTAATCAGTTTGGGAGTTTGTGCAGATTTGGTTTCGGTTTTCATAACAATATACTTGGCGGTGAAAATAACTTGAGATTTAGTTTAATTCAGCAAACTTCTGTTATGAGATTCTTGGCATAAGAGTGTTGCTTGGGATTCTAGAAAATTGTTTTGCTTGGCAACAGAAGAGATAAAAGCTGGGTTCTGGTTGTACATAGCATTGAGCAAACAGAGTAGTATCGCTAAGCTGGCATTTTGAGCTAGCGTCTTGCTTCTTTGGCGGCAGGCATTCCTATAAATAGGCGGATGCTGCTCTAAGTAGCCGTTCGTTTCTCCGACAACCTCACTATTTTATATGAGCAGAGAATAATTAAAACTTTTTCGGGAAAGAATCGCAAGCGTCTCCTCTCCTGCTTGTAACTTGCTGCTGAGGCTACTTCCAGAACTAAGTTAGGATGCTTGAATTAACTGTGTAATTTTGGAAGCTGCATTGAGTTCTGGATGCTGTTCGTGAAAGTATTACAAATACATCCTCTATTGTGTTACACCTTTTGGTAGAGAACGAAATATCAATATACCAATGGCTGAAGTCATTGTCACATTTGCGTAACCATTTCGTAGCACAAATGCCGGCAGTATCAGTGACTCCAATCTTGGCAAAGGTTTGATGGGTTTTGCTTCTGCTCCACCCATCCTATGAATAATAAAGTTAGTTGGCTGAAGCGCGATCGCTCTCTTGAGCCGAACAATTAAAGGAGTTAGATGAGCGATCGCTACTTTATGAATAATTAAGAAAGATTAATTTTTTTGCTCTATTTCTTATGACGAAATATAAATTTATGAGTTAGTCCATGATGGCACTTTAAAAGAAAGACGTTTAAAATAAAAGAAGAATTACCAATAAAATTCTTCCTGCATTCAAGAACCTCTCTCCAATTAGTTTCAGTTTAGCTAGGAATAAAGCTAAAGAAATAAATACTTTATAGCGATTGCTCAGATTGCAATGGCTTCCTCACCAAGGAAAAATAAATTCTAGAACTCAAAATTCGGGCAACAGCTTTAGAGAAAGCCTTGTATCCGCCGGAAAAACTCCTGCGTTCAATCGCCGCTCATCGGTAGCGATCGCTAACGCTCTTCTAGTGAATTCCTGGCAGAATACAATACACTCACGAATTAAACATCTTTGCAACAACCGATTTATACAGGCTAAATCTATGCAGACATTAGACATTCCTATCAATATTCCCCAGCCGCCGACCTTTGCTTCTGTCGAAGATGAACGCCTCCACCGCAAACAACGCCTAGCCGCTGCATTTCGCCTGTTTGCTCGCTTCGGCTTTAGTGAAGGCATCGCCGGACACATCACCGCCCGCGATCCCGAACACCGCGATCGCTTTTGGGTCAATCCCTTCGGGATGCACTTCAGTCTCATCCGCGTCAGCGACCTGCTTCTAGTCAATGAGCAAGGTGAGGTCGTTGAGGGGAATAAGCCTGTCAATCAAGCAGCCTTTGCCATCCACTCCCGCATCCACGCCGCCCGTCCCGACGTTGTAGCAGCCGCACATTCCCATTCAACCTACGGCAAAAGCTGGTCAAGTCTGGGTCGCCTCCTCGACCCTCTCACGCAAGATGCCTGTAGCTTCTACGAAGACCACGGGCTGTTTGATGACTACACGGGCGTCGTTCTCAAACTAGAGGAGGGCAAGCGGATTGCTGACACTTTAGGCGGCAAAAAAGCTCTCATCCTCCGCAACCACGGGCTGCTCACAGTAGGTCACTCAGTCGATGAAGCTGCCTGGTGGTTTATCACAATGGATCGCTCCTGTCAGGCACAGCTAATGGCAGAGGCGGCTGGGAAGCCTGTCCTGATTGACTCAGATATGGCTCGTTTGACGTATCGCCAAGTGGGGTCGCACCACATGGGGTGGTTTAGTTTTCAACCGCTCTACGACATGATTGTGCGTCAACAACCAGATCTGCTGGAGTAAGTGTTTTTAAAAGTGTGGAGTGAGGAAGCTTCTAACAAAGGCTGGATTTACAACCAGCATCTACCGATTGGATTTAAAGAAAAATGAGGGTAGATAAATGACGAAATTAGAGCTACCTAAAGGAAACGATAAAACTTTGAATTCCGACCTAGACTCACCTTTTTCCCAAAAAGATGGCTTATTGGAGTTCAAGGCAGAATTGACCACTCCTGAGTTTTTCAAACGCTGGTCATTTGTCACCAATGTGTATGGTGAACGAGTGCAAGTAGATCACTTTGTCCTGACTTTTCCTGATTTTACACGTCTCAAAAATTACGCTGAAGCTTTGTGTCAATTGGGCGGTCAGATTGTTGAAGGACCAGGACTCTTTCCTATCGAGTTTTGTCCTGAAACTTATGTAATTACCAATGATTTATGGTTGCACTTGTTGACAATATTGATGCCGTCGGGGGGGTTGGTGGTTCTAGCTGCGCCCCACGCACCAGACGATCAACTTGACCGATTCCTACATGAGCGGGGAAACACTGGCGTCCACCATATTGCGATTCGGGTAGACGATGTGCAGAGTGCTGGTTTAGTTTGGGAGAAAAAAGGGTTTCATCCATTGTCTAGAGAGCCTCTTAAGGGTGATTCTCTATGCCAATGGTTTTGGCAAAACTCAGCAGGACAAATTATCGAGCTAATTGGTCGTAGTCCTGAAAATCACGCAACTTTTTACTGCCAAAATATAGGGGGTCTTCGGCTCTCGGAAGTGGCAGGGGTTAATGCAAAATGAGTGTTGATTTAAGTAGCTGGTTGCCGGGGATTGATCCAGAGGCGTTTTAGAATTGATGATGATGCGATCGCTATCTGTTCTGGGATGAAATCAGAGAAAAGCGATCGCCCTTCTTCCCTCTACCTTCCAATTTGATTAAAATACTTTTCCTTAAATATTTTTCCAATTCTATAAGTATTCATTGAAATCAGACACATCATGCAGATAACCATAATCCATTGACGTATCGTATTTTTCCTTATTTACTTTATAGTCATTCTTCTGCTCCTCAGCGTATTCTTCATCATAGTCATAATTGTAAGCCTGAGATTTTTTACTATTATTTCTTTCTTTGAGGAATTTATTCTTAAGTTTCAAGTATCCTTTGTAATCTACTTCGTTTCCCATAAAATATATTGTTTTTCCATTAATTAAATTAATTTTTTGTGCTGGTGTCAGACCATGTTCCCGTTCAATAGTGCTAAGGTAGTCTTCGTATTCAACCCAATTCATTTCAGGATCTTCATCTTCAGTCAAGGTTATCCTACTTAATATAGATTGTGCTATCTTTCTGTTGTAATCTTTTGGGTCGTTTTCAGCAATGGCTTTAATTTGTGGAACAGCTGCCTCAGAAAGACTTAGTACATCAAGCGCTTTGAGGGCGTACTCTCTTACCTGGGGAGCTGGATAAGATAAATTATTTAATAAATGAGGAATGACTAATCCACAGCTATTTGGGAAACTTCTGGCAAGTTTCTGTATGGCTGAAGCCGCTAATCTTTTTTGCTCGTATGAGCTGCTCCAAGAAAGATATTGAATAAGATAATAAATTGCCTCCTCTCTGTTTGATTCACCTAACTCAAAGGGAGTCCATTCAGTTAGTTTTTCAACTTGGTTGTTATCGCAGAACAGTTGTGCTGCTTTTTGTAAGTCTTTAATAGCCTCTTCTTGCTCCTTTAACTGACGGTGACACCTCCCTCGTTTATAGTAGGCTTCTGCAAGGTAGGGATTGATCCGTAGTGCTTGGTTAAAGTCTTTGATTGCCTCTTTATAGTCTTTGGAGCGCCAGCGAACTTCCCCGCGCTGATAGTACATAATAGCGTTTTCAACGTGGAGTGATAAAGCTTTGCTGCCATTCAATAATTTTTGACTAACTTTGTCCCGCTGATAGTAAGCGTTAGAATATTTAGGATTGATATGGATAGCGTGATTGAAGTCTTCAACCGCACTATTGTAATGTCCTATCTCAGCCCTAGTTACTCCTCTGTAATAGTAAGCATGGGGATTTTGAGGGTCAATACGTAGTGCTTGAGTCCAAGCATTGATTGCTCCCTGCTTATCCTCTCGTTGGTAACAGTCAACACCTAAGTTGAAGTAATCAACAAAGTTTTTTGGGTTAAATTTTTGCTGAGGTGCTGTATTAGCGGTTTCATTAGTATCCATGTGTATTTTCAGGTTTTTAGGAACTCTACTCTTAGTTAGTATTCCCAAAAATAGATGTTGAGTAACGCTGGAGCGATCGCCTATTCGTTTCCCGATCCTGACCATTAAAATAACAGCGACCTAAGCCCATAATTCCCCTATCCAATCATCCCCTTGTTCCCAATCCCGACAAGGTTCTTCTTTGGGGCCAGAAGGATGAACCGCACAGACAATTTCGCACTG
>NZ_JACJOQ010000686.1:0-2944 GCF_014695635.1 Coleofasciculus sp. FACHB-712
AGATCCTTTAGGTGTTTAAAGGCATCCGGGACATCCGCCATCCCTTCATCGATTCTTTTCTTCTCCAGATACAGCTGAATCGAGCCAGTTTCGTCTTGCAAGGTAAAGAAGGCGAGTTTGCCGAAGACGCGACGCGCCATAATGCGTCCAGCAATGGCGACTTCTACTTCTACTTCTTCACCGCTTGGCAAATCTGCGTATTTTTCCTGCAATTGCGCTGCATGGTGGCTGGATTCCCACTGGTAAGCATAGGGATTCATTCCCAGTTGCTTTAGCTGTTCGACTTTCTCTAACCGCGTGGCGCGGATATCATCTGAGGACATGGTAAGGAACTTTTAGGGGCAATCTTTGATTTTAGATGCTCTAGGCAAGTCTGTTAACTATTGTGTCTTGTTTTTGCAGGATGGGAAGGGAAGGAGAGTGGAGGATGCGATCGCACCTCTAGCTCAGATGGCTTTTTTGGAATTGAGGAAAAATAATAGTGGAGAGCGATCGCTACTAATTGCGCTTGCTCTGCACTATGACCGAAAGGTAAGATGCTTTTTTCAATTTCAATTTGTTCGGTAGAGAAGGCTTTTCAGCCGTGTTTTATGATTTTTGCAAACTTTGCAAATTACCACAATACTTTTTTAGTTGAACTAATTAGAGTAACTATTCAATGCTTCTGGATTTTTTTCCTAAGAGTCTAGTCCACAAGCCTTCACGCTTATTTCCTTGGTCAGGATCTCTATAAACGAAGGTTTTAGCGCTTCCATCCTTCTTTACTTCTAAGAGTTCAAGTTTCTTGCCAGCTTCCTGCTCAATCTCTCTTGGTGGTTCCCGATCAATTTCTTTTTCGTCTCCTTCTGATGCTTTGTTAGACATTATTTTTCATTCTCCAAAGCAGTTCTATATCTTGCTTTCTAGAGCGCATCCAATTAACAGCATCACTATGTAAGTCTATATTTTGTAGTGCCTGAAAGTCTGCATCATTAGTAGTGTCAATTGCCAACAGACCTGTTATTGAATTTCCTTGATAAAAAGAAAGCACCGTAACTGCTTTAATATTTTGCTCAATTAGATTTTTATTGTCTTGGTTAAGAGGTACGTATGTACTAGGAAGATTCTGTTTAACTGATACATCAAGAAATTCCACATGATACTTTTTGGCTCTCATAAAAGTATACCCTAAAACACCCTCATTAAAGGCAAAAAGAGCATCTAGTTCTTTTTCCTTTATATTGTCAGTTCGACAAACCATCTGGAGACACCATTGACAAAATCCCACTCTAACGGGTATAAAAATGGAGGAACGAACATCATCGCTGAGATTATACTTTTGTTTAAAAATTCTATTTATAAGGCTTTTTAACTTAACTTCAGTTTCAGGATAGTATAGTTTTTAATTGCAAGAGATAAATCTGTGAATTCTTTTGATTGTTGTATGCTATCAGCAATCCAAATTAAAAAATATAAAATTATGATAAATACAATAGAGATAGTTCTGGCATTCGTAGGCTTTTTAAAGAAAGTCCAATCTTGCGGAATTATACTGTAATCATTCAGAAAAAAAGCTTGCACAGCCCCTAAGCTAATAACAATTAATTGAAGCAGTAAAAGCACGAAGAGGAAAAATTTATAAGCTCGAAATTTTCTCCTAAAGTACCTAAATTCCATAGTTAAAATTTTCCCCAACCGAGTTCTAGAAATTTTCATAAAATTACTCTTATCTATTAAGGTTATTTAATTGAAAAAGGTATGTTATGAACTTTGGTTATTTCAAAAGTAATGGTCGTCTTATGGTTCTCCCAAGTAAGTTTACGGATAACAATATCTGCATAGTAAACCCAATTTTCATCAACTAGAGGAATGGATACATCTACAGGTATAATTCTGTAGCCATCTTTAGAAGCTTGATGTTGTGATGCCACCTTTAGCTGTTCTGGATAGCCTTGGGATGGATTAAGTTTCAAAATGCTATTAACTTCACAAGGCATACCCATAGTTTTTAGTCTCCTCCGAAGCAGTTATGCTCTCACTCTGTAGATTATTTTGTACATTTTGGCATTGATGGAACCTCTTGATGCCCCGAAAAGTAAGCGAACCCATCCCACTAGAAAAACGCGATCACTGTTAGATGAAGACTAAGGTAATATTGTTGATAGATTGGCAATCTGTCGTTTTGAGGCTGGAGCTGCCTAGACTTTAAAAAGCAGCTTCAGCCTCTTGATTGGCACCTTGAAAGCTAATATCAGCAACAAAGTTAGCCAATCTGAAAAGTTACAAAATAAGCTATCGCTCAGATGCTCGTAGCTGCAAGGAACTCTCGCATATATTGAGTGACCAGTTGCGGTTTCTCTTGCTGCACCCAATGGCTAGAGTCGGGAATGTATTTAATCGTCAAGTCTTTGACATACGCTTCAGTTCCGTAAGTCAGCTCTTTACCGAGTGCAGTATCTTGCTCTCCCCAAATCATTAGCGTAGGAACCTGGAGAATACTCCAATCTTGACTAAGCATTCTCTGCTGAAAAAGATTGCGATAATAGTTCAGGCTGGCTGTTAGGGCACCGGGTTTTGCCGCAGCTTGTTTGTAGGCATCCAGATCGGCTTTTGTGAAGGCATTCTTATTAACAGCCATACCCGTGATAGCCGTTTCGATCGATTGGTAATCGAAGGATTGTAAGAGTAATTCTGGTAGCCACGGTAGCTGAAAAAAGAAGATATAGGAACTGCGTAATAGTTGTTGGGGATTACGCATATTTTCGGCAAATTTGGCGGGGTGGGGCAGATTTAGGACAATCAACTTGTCCACCATCGTGGGGTATGAGTAGGCAAAATTCCAAGCGATCGCACCCCCCCAGTCATGACCCACCAGCACGCAGCTAGAGTATCCGAGTCCCTGAATTACCCCTTCAACATCTTTAATAAATTCATCCATCACATAAGCCGATTGAGCTGCTGGCTT
>NZ_JACJOQ010000687.1:0-2801 GCF_014695635.1 Coleofasciculus sp. FACHB-712
GTCATGGATCTCGGTAATCTATATCAGCAAAAATTCTCTATTCAACAAGCGCAAGCGATCGCTGGGACAATGGGTAGCTTGATGCTCAAGCTTGGTTTAGTCGAGCTAACGACTCAAACCGTAGGTGGGGTTCTCAAGAGCAATGCCATCACATTTGTCGCCGGAGGAGCGGTTCAGGGGGTCAGCGCTGCCTATCTAACCCGGTTAGCGGGTTTGAGCTTGATTGAATATTTCCAAGCGCAGGAAGCCGCTACGACATCCGAAGGTCGTCCCTTGAATCTGGATCAGTTGCGCGAAACCCTGCAAAAAGTGTTTCAGCAAAATCAACGAGTTGCTTTCTTGCAAGGATTTGTCAAGCAAGCTGTGGCGCGTCTGGTGCCAGAATCACCCCAGCCTGCGATCGCGGGTAACGAGATTGCTAGTTGTTAGCCAAGTAGTAGGTTAGCCCAACAGTAGGGTGAGCAATGCCCACCCTACTATTAAAATGTTTTATTCATATCGAAATCTGTACTAGCTCGAAATCAAGACATCATTATATAGTAATAGTCACTAACGTTCTTGAATTTCCTAATTTAGTCGGAACACACATTCCTTTTGAATTTTGAAAGAAAGTTCAGGAAGCCGAATGTGTAGAATCGCAATCGGCAAATCGAAAAACATCTGGAAAAACTTCTTTAAGCTTATGAATAATTTTTTACCCATTGCTTACTTTCAGAATAAATTTGTCCCTTTTAACGAAGCCAAAGTTTCTATTGCTACCCAAGCTTTGCACTATGGAACTGGCGCAATTGGGGGATTAAGAGGGATTCCCGATCCTCAAAATAATCAGCAAATTTTACTATTTAGATTAGACCGTCATTGCCAAAGGTTAAGTGATAGTGCTAAGTATTTACACTACGATCTACCAGCCTCTAAAATTCGAGAAACTATCGTTGATTTTATAAAAAAAAATCAACCAAATAAGTCTTTTTATATCCGCCCTCTCGTATATACTTCGGGGTTAGGAATTGCTCCTAGGCTTCATAATGTTGAGAAAGATTTTTTAGTTTATGGAATTGAACTAGCAGATTATTTATCTCCCGAAGGAGTCAGCTGTCGAATTAGTTCCTGGTATCGACAAGAAGATCGCAGCTTGCCTCTGAGAGGTAAAATCAGCGCCGCATATATTACTTCTGCCTTAGCGAAAACTGAGGCGGTAGAGTCAGGCTTTGATGAGGCAATTATGATGAATTCGCAGGGAAAAATTTGCGAAGCCTCTGGGATGAATATATTTTTAGTGAGAAATGGGCAACTGATTACCCCTGGATTTGAACAGGATATTTTAGAAGGAATTACCAGAGATAGCGTCCTAACAATTGCCAGAAATCTAGGAATTAAAACGATAGAAAGACCCGTTGATAAATCAGAGCTTTTTATCGCTGACGAAGTTTTTCTGAGTGGGACTGCTGCCAAGGTTGCGCCAGTCAAAAAAATTGAAAATTATCAATTACCAGAGAGCAAACCGATTACTACAAAACTGCGAGAAAAACTCATCGCGATTACGGAAAATCGAGATCCCGATTATCAAGATTGGGTAGACGCGATCGCGCTTGAATAAGAAAATCCGTCAGACGGAGAGACAAAGGCGATCTCATCTCTACAAACTAAACTCCCTTCGCAGGATAAAAGAACAGAAACCTCGGCAAGACTCGAAGGCGATCGCAACCTTGGTATCTGATTGCCACACCCGCGTCACATCCAAGGCTTACGCTTTTATTTGTATCAATGAAACTCCTCAAATCATAAAAGCAATGCTGCCCTCTCACCAGAGAGGGCATTTTTGTTAGCAGAGGAGATCCGCTCATAAACCAACCCTCAATAAGCGCTACGCCTTAACGCCCATCTGTCGCAGGATAGCAGTACACAGATCGCTATTAACATCGAGAAAACCATCAATGGCAGTAAAGTGGTTTTTACCAGGTTGGGGTAGATATTCGCCGTGTAAACCTTTTGCTTTCCAGGCTGCTAGAAACTCATCGGACTGGCGTTGAAATTCTTTGGATTCATCCCCGCCGTAGGTGACAATCAGCGATCCAACTTTGTCGGGAATATGCAGGATGGGGCTGTTGCGGAGAACTTCTCCCCAAGTTAATTGTAAAGCGGGTTGCAGCCAGGTGTAGGGAAAGGGCATCAGGTCAAATAAACCACTAATCGCGCAGCCTCCTTTAATGATATCGGCGGGTAAACCGTAGGTTCCTTCCCAGTCAGTTGCCATCAGCATTGCTGTTAATTGACCGCCAGCCGAGTGACCGGAGACATAAATTCGATCGCGAGCGCCTCCAAAACTAGAAGCATTTTTGTAAATCCAGGCAACCGCTGCTCGACTCTGACGCACGATCTCATCCATTGTCACGGTAGGACACAAAGCATAGTTGGTGACGACTACTGTAACTCCCGCTTCCACAGGTGCTTTGGCGACTAAACTAAAATCCTGGCTGCTGAGCAGTCGCCAGTAGCCACCGTGAATAAACACCAAAATGGGGGCATCCGGTTGAGCGGCTGGAAAGATATCCAGATGTTCGGCTAGGGTGGGACCAAAGGGAACCTGGAGTTTGCAGTACAACGCAGAGCGTACGCTAGCGCTTGTTTTCACGTAGAAATCTGCGTACACAGTGAAATCTGGTACTGACTTTTCTACGTTATATTCAGCATCCAGCTCGGCTTGCGTTGAGAAATTACGATAGAGCATAGAGCGTTTCTCGGTTGGGTGGAATAGATTGCGGTTCTAACGTTCAGTAGCGGCTTTTTGAATGTCATTGTAG
>NZ_JACJOQ010000688.1:0-3328 GCF_014695635.1 Coleofasciculus sp. FACHB-712
AAAATGGTTGATACTTTGCTTGCTACTGCACTTGATTTAGTCAATCCAAAACACCTACGCAACTGGTTCACAAACTGCTGCTACTGTACTTCATGAACTTGCAATCTGCTGTAATTAATCAATAAATGCCTAAAAGTTATGCTTCCTGATGTTGTTAAAGGCTTTTTTTTGCTGCTGTTTATATTAGTCCCCATAGAAAAAATATTTTTTTTACACAAACAGAAGATATTTCGTAAAGGATGGGAAACAGATGCCATCCATTATTTTATTGGTTACTTTGTTGGCAGAACGGCAGTATTAGCCATTAGTGGAATATTAATTGGACAGTTTCTCAAAAGCTTAATCAATTCAGAAATACAGATGAACGTTGCTTCTCAACCTGTAGCGTTCCAGTTTGTGGAAGCAATTTTTATCGCTGATGTTGGATATTACATTGCTCATAAACTCACTCATAAGATTCCTTGGCTGTGGAAATTCCATGCGATTCACCATAGCGTAGAAGAAATGGACTGGTTGGCAACGGTGCGTCTGCATCCCATTGACCAAATATTTACGAAAACTTTTCAGATAGTCCCGCTATACATATTAGGCTTTACTAAAGAAACGTTCGCTATATTTTTTATTTTTGGTGCTTTTGAAGCTTTCTTTATTCATGCCAATATAAAAATTAGGTTTGGCTGGCTTCGGTGGATAATTGCCACCCCAGAATTTCATCACTGGCATCACACCGCCGAGCGAAAGTTCTATGACAAAAACTTTGCAGCTCAGCTTCCAATTTTAGATTTAATCTTCGGCACTCTCTATATGCCTGTGGGTAAAATGCCGAACAAGTATGGGATATCCGAACCTGTGCCTTCTGGGTATCTTGGACAAATACTCTACCCGTTTTCTAAACGAAAAAAGTTTATGAATCAAGTTAAAAGAATAGCGAATATATAAAAAAGTTTTTATGGTTCATAATTTTTATTTCTAGTTGTGACTAATGACATCTCGGTATTACGGTTGCTATGGTAATGAGGTTGAGGTGTCACTCATCGGAAAGTTTTATGCAAATAATGACTAAAATAACCAGTCGTTTACGTCCTTTACCTGTAATTTTAGCGGTTGTCGCTGTTAGTGTTGGTGCAATAGGTGCGGCGATCGCGATCGCAGACATCGACATCCAAGCGATCGCAACTGGCAAATATGCAAACAAAGTGACGGTAGCGCAGTTGCAGCAGGGAAAACTAAAGCCAGTGTTCCTTATTGATGTGCGATCGCCAGAGGAGTACGCTGAAGATCATATTGCTCAAACTCCACTAGTACCTCTGACTCAGATTGAAACGGGGATAGGAGTTGAGCGCGTTAAGGCATTGGTGAAAAAGAGCGTTCAACCCAATCAACCCGAACCAACGGTAGTGCTATATTGCACCAAAGGAACCCGTTCAACTAAAGCCTACTGGATGTTAGAGGGAACGGGGTTGAAGATGGCAGTCTTATCAGGTGGAATCACTGCATGGCGAAAAGCCGTGCCTGCGGAACAAGATAAAGCGGTCTTATCTCCGATTATTTTACAAGCTAAGAAGTTGAATTCTAACTAACTTCTTATAAAAACTCATTGAATGCAAATCAAACCTAGATTACTTTTTCCTCAGAAGTTGGTTAATTTGACTTTGCAGCTTTTCTTGTAATAGTTGGGCGTGTCGATAAGCAGCGTTTCGCTCTTGCCGCGTAGAAGTTTTGGGTTCTGGAAGTTGCTCGTCTTCAACAACTTCTGTTGACCAAGTTTGATAGAGAGGCTCAATAAAATAACGCAGCCGACTTCGCATCGCCCAAACACCCATTGATGGGAAGAGAATAAAGGCGAACATCAAAAAAGAGACAGGCAAGAAAGGCAAGTAGATGGCTCTTGCAAATTTTTTGAGATTGATTGCCCAAGGATGCAAAGATTCACTGCCAATGCAAGCAACGGGCAGAATCGGAATGCGATAGCGATCGCTTAGCTGGATAAAACTTGGATGAAAAGTGTCTAACTGATAACGCCTTTTCCACCCTTTTCCCGGCCCGCGTATGCCCTCCGGAGCGTATAGTAAGATGGTTTTTTGAGCCACCGCTGCTTCAAATTCATCAGCTTCTGCCCTAACGCCACCTAGAACTTGCGACCATCCTGGAGGTAGCCACCAAATCACCCAGGGATGTTCAAACAACGAAACACCCGCCAGCGGTTGCACAACCCATTCCCGTGTCTGGCTTAAGAGCGTTGCTAATCCCAAAATATCCCAAGGAAAACACATTCCCGCATGGTTCATTGATACAATCAATGGCCCAGTTTGAGGCAAATTTTCGAGTTGTTGTAGCTCTCCTTGGAAATAATATTTCACAATCGGAGCCAGCACTTCATCTCGGAAAGCCTGCTGATAATTTGGGTCGAACTCCCCTTCTCCCCGGCGGGGTGAACGAAAGCCGAGACGTATCCAACGAATCAGCAACGCCAAATAAAATCCCCCAGGAATGAGAAACAATCCATACTCCAGCCAATTCCAACCATCGGGATCGGCGTGATAGTGTTGCCAGTGGCGGTTGAATAAAATCAGCCAGCCTGGAGGATACCAAAGACAAAACCAATCAAACCAATTCCAACAATAATCGTGAATACGCCCAGCCATGCCATTCTCAATCTCGGCATTCTCGCTAAACCGCAACAATCGCACTTCAATCTCCTAATCGTGTTCGGCGCTATATTACCCGATATTCCAATTTTTGTTTTCTACCTTGTGGCGAGATATATTCAACGCCTACCAGAACGCCAAATCTGGTCAACCGCTTATTACCAACCCTTTTGGCAAAATATTATCCACCTGTTTCATTCAATTCCATTGGCTTTAATTGGGGTAGCGATCGCTCGCTACTACGGGTGGAAACCTATTGAAATTATCTTTTTGAGCATGGTGCTACATTCCCTCGGAGATTTACCCGTCCACAGCGACGACGCGCACAGGCATTTTTTGCCCTTCAGCGACTATCGTTTTATCAGTCCTATCTCTTATTGGGATACTAACAAATACGGCACGATTGTTTCTTTTGTTGAGCGGTTGCTGGTGCTGGTAGCGACCGTTTACGTCTTCGGGATGGTTCACTCCTACATCGGCAAAGGACTACTCATTGCAGTGAACTTGATTTATTGGCTCAGTTATCTCTATTTCTGGGTTTTCTAAGGGATATTGAACTTTTCGCCGTAAAGTTACATCTTGCTCTAGGCTGTTGAAACACAGTTACACAAACAAAACCTGCTGGGAGCAGGTTACAAAACCCTTTATTTTCAGTTGGTTCGCGCTTTCCTAGCTAGAAT
>NZ_JACJOQ010000689.1:0-5976 GCF_014695635.1 Coleofasciculus sp. FACHB-712
CAGTGGCAAAGTTTAGAGCAAAGCACTAATCCTTTTGCTGTCATCATCATGGCTCATCTGAAAGCACAGGCAACGCGCCGCAATCCCGAAGGACGGTTAGAGTGGAAATTGAGCCTAGTTCGAGGGCTATATGAACGAGGCTACAGCCGGGAAAACATCCTAGAGTTGTTCCGGTTGATTGAGTGGATGATGGTGTTACCAGAGGAATTGCAGTTTGGGTTTGAAGAAACACTGAGTCGTTACGAGGAGGAAAGAAGAATGCCGTTTATCACTCCAATTGAACGGAGAGGCATCCGCAAGGGAATCTTACAAACTTCTAGAGAGAATATCATTGAAGTTCTGGAGACGCGGTTTGAAACGGTGCCTAGCTTAATTGTCGAGAGCGTCACTAGCATAGAAGATCCAGCTTTGCTAAAACAGCTTCATAGACGGGCAATTACAATCAGATCGGTGGAAGAATTCCAACAAGCGATCGCCCAGCTTACCTCTCAGGAAGAATCGGAAACAGCTTAAAGTCACAATTTTTAAACGGAGATTAATTCATGACTGAAGAACCCATATTCAACATTAACGAAGAAATGTATGAGACGCTGTTAGAATTTCAGCAGCAAATTGAAGCAGGCGAAGTCGAATCACCAGCGGAAACCACACAAGAACAAGAGAATCTCGACACGGCTAGAGAATCTCTAGAAAATGTTTACTTGGCTGAGAGTGATTCAAAACACCCTCTTGAGTAAAGCCAGTAGTAGGATGCGATCGCGCTTGTGAGGGATGGGAAGAGCGAACCGACAGGTCGGCACTTCGCTATCGCATCCTTCACTTCTTCATTCGTCTCGTCTGTTGCGTGCGTAAAATCAAGAGCAAATTGTCCTGATGATGCCGTGCAATAAATCTAATTCAGAAGTGCCAAAAATCTAGCAACATGATTTAGTATTTTTTGTTGAAAAATATTTTATTAAGTAGAAAATGCAGAAAAAACAAAAATTTCCCTACTTAGTTGGTTCCAAATGGACAGCCCAGCAAAAAACGTGGGGATGGCGACATTTTCAGGTAGTGAATCGCAAAAACCAAGGTAAGTTTGTTTTTGCAGAAATGGTTGCTTCCTGTGACCCAAATGTGCGTTTCTGGATTAACGCCAAGCTGCTAAAAAATCCCTCCCAGTGGCAAGCAGGCTGGCAATCTTTGCAAGAAATGGAGGAAAAGGAAAATAGCGAATTAAATATTGAAAGTCCAATCATTTCTAATTTTTAATAATTCCTATGACTGCTGTTTCCCTTGAGAACGTCCGCAAACTCTACAACAAAATCCCTGTCGTCAACGACCTCTGCTTTACGATTAAATCTGGAGAGATGTTTGGACTCCTTGGCCCTAACGGTGCAGGGAAATCTACGACAATTCGGATGCTAACCACATTGACAAAACCCAGTGAAGGTCAAATTGAGGTCGCTGGATATGATGTGGTACGACAACCTTTGCAGGTAAAACAAAATATTGGGGTGGTATTGCAACAAATCAGCGTGGATGCCGATTTGACGGTTTGGGAAAATATGGAACTGCATGGGCGGATGCACCATATTCCCCAGCACCAGCGACAGCAGGACATCGATCGATGGCTGGAATACGTGGAACTGGTAGACAGGCGAGATAGCCTGGTAAAAACCCTTTCAGGTGGCATGAAGCGCCGATTGCAGATTGCCAGAGCCTTATTGCATCAACCTTCTATTCTTTTTTTGGATGAGCCAACGGTGGGATTAGACCCGCAAACGCGCCGCCGTCTCTGGGAAATTATCCGAGATTTGAATAAGCAAGGGATGACGATGCTGCTGACGACTCATTATATGGATGAGGTGGAATATTTGTGCGATCGCATTGGTATCATGGATGCCGGTCAATTGATTGAGCTTGGCACCTTGCAACAGTTGCGCTCTAAACACGGCGAAGGGTTGGTGATGAAACAACAAGGAGATCGCTGGGAATACAAATTCTTCCCCAATCTGGAACAAGCCAACGCTTATCTTGACGCTGCACCGGATAAAACTGGTATGATGGTTCGCCCGTCCAATCTAGAAGATATTTTCGTTGAACTCACAGGACGCCAGCTAGACTAACCCATTTAGTCATTCGTCTTTTGTTCAGAGTCTCTTACCAATGACTGACTAATGACGAATGACCAATGACTGACTAATGACGAATGAGTAATGATGCCTCGCCTCGCCTCGAAAATTGAAGCTATTCTTTATCTCAAGGGTAAGCCGATCTCGGTTAGCGAAATTGCCGAATATGCTGAATGCGATCGCGATAACGCCGAAGATGCCCTGATTGAACTCATGACTGACTATGCTCACCGGGATAGCGCCCTAGAAGTGGTGGAAACGCCTGAAGGCTTTACCTTACAATTGCGCTCGCCCTTTCAAGGTTTGGTAGAGGCGTTAGTGCCACTAGACTTAGGGGTAGGAGCCTTGAGGACGCTGGCAGCGATCGCCCTCAAAAGCCCCATTACCCAATCTGAGTTGGTCGATTTGCGCGGTTCGGGAGCTTATCAGCACGTCCAGGAACTTGTCGAACTGGGTTTTATCCGCAAGCGCCGACAAGCCGATGGTCGTTCCTACTGGTTACAGGTTACGGAAAAATTTCATCAATATTTTGAAGTCGAACAACTCCCCCAACTGACTCAGCAGGATGTACCGTAAAACCAGCCATTTGGTGTTTCACAGAGCATATTTTTCAAAAAATCTCTCTATCGGCTTACATTTGATAACCAATAGTATGGAGTAGCCAAACAACACAATCGTTTACAGTAGAAGGAAAGCTACTCAAATCTTTTTATTCCAATGGTGTTTAACCCTGAATTGTTCGACCGCGAGCCTGAAGATGCACAAGTCAATCAGCTCCTCCAATATATTCAGCACCAATCTCCAGAAGTTTTAGCGCGAGTTGCCAAATCTGTCACGCCGGACATTAAGCAAATCGTCTCGCAGAACGTTCAGGGACTGGTGGGAATGCTTCCCTCAGAGAATTTTAATGTTCAAATTACGACTGACAGAGAAAATTTAGCAGGTCTATTGGCATCAGCCATGATGACTGGCTATTTCTTACGCCAGCTTGAACAACGGATGCAGCTGGATGAATCGTTGACTGGTTCTTCCCTGTCTCACAAACCTTCTAACAGCGAAAAATTCGCTGATTAAATTTAGTCAAATTCTCAGCGATATGTCATCTGCGATCGCAATTCTGTCTCTAGCTCAAGAGAGGATATTGTTTCGATGAGAAGTTATCGCCTATTTTTGGCATTTTAGGCGATCGCTTCGGTTAAAGTTGCTCGTTCCATTACCAACTTGCGATCGCATAGTTGGCAACTAGCCAATTGGCTTCCTATTTCAGGGAATTTCCCATCTGAACCTAAAAATAGTCTTAGCCGCCAGCCGCAAAAGCAGCCAATATCAAAATTGACAGTAAAAGACCCGGACTAAGCATCAGCGCTAAGGTTAACAGTTCATTGAATTCCATTTTCTTGCACCACTACTAAAGCTCATCTAATCGATAGCGATCCTAACACGGCAATCGTTTCTTCAGAAGCAATAAGCAGAATGAATTATGATTTCAAAATGTAATGAATTAGCTAGATTAAATATTTGAATTTAATCTAGCTAATTCATTACATTCTCTTCCTGCAATTCCCGAAACCTAACCCGGCTCCCCAAGCCCGGTTGGATTACTTTATGATGAGACGGATTTGACAGGGAACATTTTTACTTAATGCCAGTCCTGAAACACCTTATATTTTAAATCTTATTACAGCCATTTTCTATCAAGCATTTTTGCCTGATTTGCAGTTAAAATTTTCAGTTCATTGAAAAAAATTTCCTATAGTTTTATCAAAATGCCTTTGTTAAAGGTTATTTTGCGTTTAATGCAATTGAAAGTTCTCATAAAATAAATTTTAAAAAATACTTACTAATCAGCCAATACAGGAAAAGAAAATCTTAGATTTTTTCTAGCATTTATCGTCAAAGCTAATGATTATACTTTCTAAGTAATTTCACCTATACAAATAGGCATAAATTCCCTCAAGTGTAAATACTTTATCTATAAAAATTTGCAAATGTTAAAAATTATTGTTAAATTTCAGGGAACGCCATAGAAGATGATACCCAGCGATGAATAAGTTCTTTTGGATTATTCCGTCACCGCCAACGCTGCAAGCCCAATCTCGTGTTTATGACCTGAAAGCGCGGCTAGACTGGGGTGAACCGGCTTTGACGATTATTGATGTAAGCGATCGCAGCCAATTTAATATTAGCCACATCATGGGAGCTATCCCCATGCCGATGAACGAATTAGTCGATCGCGCCCTCACCAAATTGGAGCTCACCCGTGATATTTACATTTACGGTGAAACCGATGAAGAAACCGCAGTTGGTGCTACAAAACTGCGTGCGGCTGGCTATCAACAAGTGTCTGAAATCAGAGGGGGCGTAGCGGCGTGGAAAGCAGTAGGCTTTCCAGTTGAGACGATTCTGACTGCTAACTGTTAATAAATTGTGAACCAGGAATCGCGAATAGATCAGGAACGTAGATTTACTACCTATTTCTTGTGTAGGGGTATGGCATTACCATGCCCCTAGAGGACGTGAATTTTATAAGTTATTGTATCCACGTTTTTAGTGTTCAAAAATATCCTTATATTGCAGCAAATCCAAAGTCACAATCGTGGGCAAACATTCAAAACATTGCTGAGCAACTTCCCATCGCCCTTCGCGTTGCAGCATTACAACTAGTTTTTGTCGCACGCTGAGTAGATAACGAACATCATTCGCTGCATAGCGGAGTTGTTCTTCGGATAAGTTTGCAGCATTTCCCCAGTCTGAACTTTGAGCCGTTTTGTCGAGTTCTACCTTCTCTAACTCTTGCACCAACTCCTTCAAACCGTGGCGGGAAGTATAGGTGCGAGCAAGCTTGCTGGCAATTTTAGTACAAAAAATGGGAGTTACATGGATGCCTAAATTTTGCCGTAGTTGGGCAACATCGAAACGGGCAAAGTGAAATAGTTTTAGGACGTTGGGGGCTTCCATCAGTTGTTTTAAATTGGGAGCGTCTATCTGTCCTTTGGCAATTCGCACGACTGTAACGCGGTTTTGGGAGTCGCACAGCTGCACCAAGCATAAGCGATCGCGTTGGGGTATCAATCCCATTGTTTCAGTATCCACAGCGATCGCTGACTCTTGCAGATATTGAGACAATATCTCCTCGGAAAGGTCGCGATCGCATACTTGAAAATCTTCCAATTCTCTCTCCTTAGCGGCGTTTAATGAATATTTGAGTTAAGTAATACTCGCCCTTTGCGTTCTTGGCAACACCTACCCCAGTTAAATCATACTGACCTTGAATATTTTTCAGATGACCGGGGCTTTTTAGCCAACCTTCTACTGCTTGCTTGGCTGGATCGCTAAAGCCTTGATTGTATGCCACATTTTCAGATGCACCGCCATAAGAAATCGATTTACCAATTGCCTTCGCTCGCTGCTCAAATCCATTATGGCTGAAAGGAACCGCACCATTTGCCATTGCCTGACTGTGTGCCCTTGCCTCTTTGCTAATTCGAGGATCTAGCGTCAGAGGTGGCAAATTTTGGGACTTTCGATATTGGTTGATGAGTTCGTGAGTATACTCTTCCAAGGTTAGGAAATTACTAGAGGAACTAGGCGTGGGGCTTGGGGCGGTTGGTGATGTTTCATCTGGCGAAATTTCACCATCAGGGCTAGGGATCAAATCGCAGCCTCCAGCGCCAACAGCCAGGACAAGCATTCCGAAAACAAGCCCCGCAGCTAATTTTTGCATGAGTTCTGGATATATTTGAGAATCAATTTGGCAATTTTTTTAGGATGAGAATATAAATTTTCACTGTAGCAATTCTATTTTTTCAGCTATCTCTTCAGATTCCGGTTTCTTTTAAAAAGTCCGGGATCTCGCCTTCAC
>NZ_JACJOQ010000069.1:0-2095 GCF_014695635.1 Coleofasciculus sp. FACHB-712
CGCTACTCCCGGCGTATCTCCGGCATCCGCTAAAATAACGCCCCAAGGGTCAATAATCATCGCGTGTCCGTGAGTGTGACGCAGGGCGTAATGCTGCCCAGTCTGAGCCGGTGCTATCACATAGCAGGTGTTTTCGATAGCTCTGGCTTGTAGTAAGATTTGCCAGTGATCTTTGCCAGTGTAGGCGGTGAAGGCAGCGGGAACAAATAGAATGTCGGCTCCCATCTGCGCCAAGTGCCGATACAGTTCCGGGAATCGGACATCGTAGCATACCGAAAGTCCCAAGGAACCCAAATGCTTGGAGGGATAAACGGGTGGTAGGCGCATCCCAGCCATGACGGTGCTAGATTCTCGATAGGTATTGCCGTCGGGCAAATTGACATCAAATAAATGTACTTTTTGGTAGCAGGCGAGTTCTTCCCCTGAAGGATCGATGAGCAAAGCGGTGTTGTAGACTTTGTTGGTGTCAACGGGAACTGGAAACCCGCCACCCAAGATGGTGACTTGGAAGCGCTGAGCCATTGTTCGGAGGAATTTTTCGCTCTGGGTAGCGATCGCCTCCGATTGGGCTATCTTCTGCTTCTCTTCTCCTAAAAATGAGAAGTTTTCTGGCAAGCCTACTAACTCAGCACCCTGACGCACAGCAAGCTCGATGAGTTCTTCTGCCTGAACCAGATTTTTTTCCACATCTGGCAGGCTTGTCATTTGTATGGCGGCGGCGAGATAGGGCTTCATTATCACTCTCGTAATTTCATCTAAATCAGTCTAAATGCTGGTGAAGCTGAGAACATCAGAATATATATTATTCCTTTGTTGTGTGTCTAGGCATTGATGAAGGGTTGGTTCGAGCAATCCTGTGGATTATACCGAAGGTACTTATTTAGAGAGATATTTACTCAGCTAAGTAGGAATGCGGACACAAATCATCCGGATGCGCGTCTTCAGTGACAAAGATGCTGTTTTGAAATCATCGTGTGTTCTGGTAGCAATGGCAATGAGTCGGATTAATAAAATTGTGCAACAAGCTTTGGTAACGGGCTATCTAACGGTTGAAGCCGAAGAGCAGCTACGTCAGCTTTTAAAAACCAAGTATGACTTTGATGACTTTATGGCTTTCATTACCTTACAAAAAGAGGCGATGGAAGGTCGGGTTCGTCAAGAGTCTCGTGAATTGCTGCATTCTAGCCGTGTTTCTGCCTTAGTTTAAACGGGGGCGATTGCTTATTTTGCATTAGCAGAGCGCCACGCGGACGCGCTATCGCAACACTTGCGCGTTTGTCACCGCAGCTTAAAGAAAGTATTCACTGGATCTAGGCATTTCAGGAAGAGGGAAAAACCGGGCGATCGCTTTCTCAGATGAGGTTGAGCGATCGCTCTCTCACTGTATTGAGGTTTAAATTATAACAATGAATATTATTGGTTGACACTACGACAACTCTATGAATGAGTTGGAGTCCTCGGCTGGCACGGGATATCTGACTCGTTTGAGATCAACCTTCGGAATGGCGAAACGGCAAGGCATCCACGTTACGGTTAGAGGAAATATTTTCTAAGGGTCAACTGTGGAGCTGGATATCTCTGTTCTGGTTAAAACTTTTGTAGCTGTGTTTGTCTTGGCAGATGCGTTGGGCAATGCACCGATCTTTTTAGTCCTGACGAAGGGCATGGAACCGGAGCAAAGAGACAATGTGGTGAATCGGGCAAGTATTGTAGCGACAGGGGTGCTGCTGATATTCGCTTTTGGGGGTAAAGCAGTTCTAAATTACTTAGAAATCAGTATGGGGTCTTTGCGGGTTGCTGGGGGACTGCTTTTACTCTTAGTTGCCCTACAAATGCTACGTGGAGAACTAGATACACCGATTGTCGAGCAGCAGCGCGATATCGCGATTACTCCGATGGCATTGCCTCTGTTAGCTGGGCCAGGAACGCTAACGACGGTGATGCTGTTGATGTCTGAATCTCCAAATGCTCATCTCAGCGTGGTGGTCGGGATTGTCTCTGCGATGCTGGTGACATGGTTGATTGTGCGTCTGGCAAACCGGATTGATCACTTGCTCGGTGCCGAAGGCGCGGTGATTATTACTCAACTTTTAGG
>NZ_JACJOQ010000690.1:0-2701 GCF_014695635.1 Coleofasciculus sp. FACHB-712
CCTGTTGTTTATCAGTTTCTGGGATTAAGGAATAAACTGCCTGCTGTACGCGGTCATGCAGAAATTTGTAGGCAACAGCTAAATCATTATTGAGAGAAGCATTTAAAGTATCTTCTGTATAATCTTGAACGTATTTATATGCGTTCCCAATGGGTAGAATCAGCCCTTCCTTAAGGGCTTCCCTAAGTTCACCAGAAGTTTCTACTTGAGACTTTTCATTAACAATCGATAAAACTTTTAAATTGAATTCGTTGCCAATGCAAGCTGCAAGTTTTAGGGATTTCTGAGTAGACTCAGAAAGCTTTTTAACTTTTATCACCATTAACTCAACTACATTATCCGTGATTTGCATTCCTCGAATTTTTTTAAGATCCCACTGCCAACATCCCTGTTTTAAGTTAAAGTTAAACAAATTTTCTTCATAAAGAGATTTTAAAAACTGAGTTAAAAAGAAGGGATTACCATTAGTTTTATTAAAAACTAACTTTGCCAAAGAATTTGTTTTTGTTGATTCAGATTTAAATGTGTCGGCAATCAGTGAATTAACATTATTAATAACTAAAGAGTTAAGAGAGATATTATTTACTGCAATATCGCTCTTTTTCAGTTCGTCCAATGTCAGCATTAAAGGATGAGTTGCACTCACTTCATTATTTCGGTAAGCCCCAATCATGAGTAAGTATTTACTATCCGGATCGGTCATTAGCAGATAAATTAATTTTAATGAGGCTGAATCGGCCCATTGTAAGTCATCTAGAAATAAGACTAGGGGATGGTCTTTTGTCGTAAAAACACTGAGAAACTTTTGAAAAACTAAATTCAATCGATTTTGGGCTTCTGTCGGAGCAAGTTCTGGAACTGGTGGCTGTTTGCCGATAATGAGTTCCACTTCTGGAATTACATCAATAATGACTTGACCGTTGCGACCTAGAGATTCTAATAGTTGTGTTTTCCAAAAGTCTATTTTTTCTTGGGTTTCTGTTAAAAGTTGTCGAACTAATTCTTGAAAAGCTTGAATTAAAGAAGCATAGGGAATATTCCGTTTAAATTGGTCAAACTTGCCGGAAATAAAATATCCTCTTTGCCGTACAATTGGTTTATGAATTTCATTAACTAAAGCTGATTTACCAATTCCAGAGAATCCTGAAACTAGCATCATTTCAGTCGAGCCAAGGCTGACTCTTTCAAAAGCTGCCATTAGAGAAGCAATTTCAGAGTCTCGACCATAAAGTTTTTGGGGGATTTGAAATTTATCAGAGATATCGTGTCTACCGAGTGGGAAATCGCTAATTTTCCCTGTACTTTCTAGATGGGTTAGACAAGTCTCTAGATCGGCCTTGAGTCCAAAGGCACTTTGATAGCGATCTTCAGCATTTTTAGATAATAATTTCATTACGATGTCAGACACCGCTGGTGGAATGTTTGGATTCAGATGATTGGGTGGAATTGGAAGGCTGGCAATATGGCAGTGAACTAACTCCATCGGATCGTTAGATTGAAAAGGCACCCTTCCAGTTAGCATTTCGTAAAAGGTGACACCTAAGGAATAAAAGTCGGTACGATAATCAATGGAGCGATTCATTCTCCCCGTTTGCTCTGGTGATATGTATGCAAGGGTGCCTTCTAGCAAATTGGGGTTGCCAATCATCTGGTTTTCTCTGGACAGACGCGAGGCAATGCTAAAATCGGTAATTTTTACCAATCCCGTTTCCGGATTAATAAGGATATTTTGAGGCTTAATATCCTTATGAATAATGTTATTTTGATGGAGTTGACTAATTGTTTCTGAAACATTAATAATTATTTGAATAATTCTTTTTAAATCAATTTTGTTTTTCAAGAGAAAATTTTGTAGCGAATCTCCTCCAAAATCTTCCAAGATTAAAAACAAATATTGATTATATCTTTCTAGTTCTAAAGGTTTAACAATTCCTGGGATAGGTAAGTTATAAGCAATTTCATATTGATGTTTAAGCTTGGCAATTTCCGTGAGAGCTGGATACTCTTGCCAAAGACTCTTAACAATAACAGGTTGCTCATCATGATGGCGATATCCTCGATAAACAACGGTTTTTGTTCCCTCGTAAATTTTTGATGTGATTGTATAACCTGGAATTTTTAGCATAATTTGGTTTGTGTCTCAACTGGTAACTAGAGTCAAATACAGTGTTCGACTGGTCAGGAATATGCCAGGGTATTTATACAGTAATCGTTCGCCAAAGTGCAAAGTAATAATCTGGCTACAAATGTTGCTGTCAGCCTATCTTTGGTATAAGGTTAGCCACAAAAGTAATGACGCAGACTAAATTTAAACGGGGAATCAGTGTAAGAACTTCTGTATTTAAATGTTCAATCTGCTGGCAACACAGCGTCAGAATCGCTGATTCTGCTCTTGATGCCTGAAAAACAATCCAGCTTTGCTGTTTTCTGGGCATAGTGGTCTACCAAGGCCGTGAGTATTCTGATTGTACAGAGTGACGGCTGTGGCATCACTGTGTAGTAGAAACAAGCAATATTAAAACTCTTAATATAACCAATCTTTACGGGTAAACGGCAATTTCCACGCTTTATCTGCTCGTCGCCGCAATAGGACTTGATAAAGCCCCATGTGGTTCTGTTCAAAGGCAAGAGCGAAACCGATGAGATAGAGCCGCCATAATCGGACTTTACGTTCGCTGCTGAGGGCGATCGCTTTCTCCAT